>CAZUTM010000129.1:3466-12959 GCA_964623665.1 uncultured archaeon | reverse complement strand
TGCGATATTTTGGAATTCAAATCGCCCCGCGGACTGTGAGAAAATATAAACAGCAGTTTCTCTCGCGACCTCTTATCGATTTAATTCCGCAGCCGCCCGTTCCGAAAGGAAGATCTTTTAGAAGTCCGGCGGGATTTCTTTTGGCACTTGATGAACCAAAAAAACGAGGGCCATTCTGGCGGTGGGGAAAAGGACCGAAAAAAAAAAGATGGTTAAACGCATGCTTTTGGTCGCGCGGAACGAATGGACTAAATAAATTATCGCGCTCCGGATCTGCACGCGCGATACTTCTCTCGATGCCGAAGAAGAAAAAGAAGCAGAAGATGATATCGACACCACCGAGGACTCTCAATGGGAAGATCTTACCGCTCGTCTCATTTCCTTAGATACGGACCTTCTTCTTAAAGAAGAGGAGCGCGATCAAATAGAGCAAGCAATTTTAACCGAGTATCGCAATATATCGGCGCGTCCGTGGGCACCAAATACGACGAGCATTCGTCTCCGAGCGGTTTATGCACTATAAGCAATCAAGTCGCTGAATAAGCGCAAAAAAAAGTATAGGGAGTCCCCCTTACGGTCATCGGTACGACAAAACTTTTTGTGCCACCGATCTAACATTTTCTTTATCCGTAACAAACATAAAAAATTAAATCTCAAATGAAAAACCGATGGACCGTATTATCCACGTTCAGAATTCTGCGTGGATATTCGATGGGAACTGCCCTTTGCCCGCTTGTTTTTTTTTAAATGTTTACATTGCTGGTTGTTTTAATTTCGTTTTTTGGCAATCAATGGCGGCCAAAAAAAAAGAACATGCATATTTTTGAGCAAAATAGATTATCGGGCGTAATATTCCTCAAACACATCTCCGATCGGGATATAATTTTTAATTTGGCCCACAAATGGGCAATGAAGTACATTATACGTGTCCAAGATGTCTGCAATTTCATTTTTCAGATTGATTATATATTCGGGATTTCCGGTGGAGATGACTTCAAATACATAGCTTTTATTTACTCCGATGCTTGCAAAATCAAAGAAAATATATTTATATTCGGGGTTATTGGAGATAATTTGAATGGAAATTAGTTCTGTATTTGCCCTTATGAATGCATTCATTGAAATTGTAGCTAATTGTCCCGAGAGAACCGATTTTAAGTAATTCATCCGATTTTCATCTGCCGCGTTAAGAATCTCCGCCCCTTCTTTAAAAATCTTTGATAATATTGGCACCCCATCCCGTGTTGCCAATCCCATATACAGCACCTTATTCGTTTCGGGAAAACTCTCGGATTCTGAAATCTGCTTGATCATTGCTTCATATGTGGTGCCGAACATGGTCGAAAAAAGTAGGTTTCCTAATGCTTTTATCTCCTCCCGTTTTTCTTCATCGAGATTTGAAGTGATAGTTTCGACCGGGTATTCTTTCAAGAAATGATCAAGAAATCTGTCCAGAAGTTGATACCCATAAACAGAACCGGTGCCCATATCGGAAAGAATGCAAAATTGAATTTTCGTTTTGGTTTCCCTATCGTATCTTTGTCGGATCAATAGTTTTGACATCCGATCCTCGTCAAGCGAACGAATAAGGATTTTGTGCAAAGTCCATTGATTATTCGGGTCAATCTGTTCGATAAGGAGGTTGGTAAATTGAGCGATTTCAAATTTCGGAAGAAAAGAAGTTGAAGAACAATATATAATATCGGTGGAATTGAGAATGATCGCGAAATGGTAAACCGTTTTCTTCACGCCCCTACTTTCAATACCGTGTTCACCAAAATAAAGCTCTCGATTTCTAATTTTTGACAGATTTGAACAGAAAATGTTTTCGACAAAAATGCAAAACATATTCTTGAAGCCGGCTCTTTGCAACCTTGTTTTGATTATTAAAATCAGTTATCATTCGAATATATGTCAAATTATGAATGAAAATCAAAAATTAATGGAAATCAAATAAGCTTAAGGCATTTGGATAAATGATGATGCTTATGGAACCATTGGATATGATAAGAAAAAGAGTTAAAAAAATATTTCCATCGCAGAGCGGATCTAAGCGATGAATTCTGCGGGATGACCCGACTCTTTTTCAAATTTTTAAACCGTTTATTCGGTAATCACTTTTGAAGCCACTTTGAAGCGATGAATGATGAAATCACAGTGTTCCTTGGTTAATTCGGGATGTGTATCGATTCCGAGGAGCACTTTGTTTAATTCTTCGCATTTCGGGCACAGACCCGCTTTGTATTCGGGTAATTTCACGGCAAGGAAAGAGTCTCCGGATTGAAATACTTTGGTCATATACAACGGCTCAGGGTAAATCACTTTGGTGAACGCATTCTTTTGGTTCAAAACCGATACATATTCTTTCGTATTTTGATATCCTACCGCTTTGGCGTCGACTCTGATGGGGAGCCAATTGCAGCTTGGTTCGGCATAATCGGGAACTTCGGGAACAATAACACCGGGTATGCCTTTTAGGTTTTCACGAAGATAGAACCAAATCATCTGTCTTTCTTGCACCATCTTGGGAAGCTTCTTGACTTGGGCCAATCCGACTGCGCCAGCAAGCTCGTCCATTCTGTAGTTCCATCCCAATCGTGCGAATTTATACCAACCTTCTTCTCCATGGTGTCTTAATTGTCTGCAGATTTCTGCCAATTCATCGTTATTGGTGGTTATCATCCCTCCTTCCCCAGTGGTCATGTTTTTCGAAGGATAGAAAGAGAATGCACCCGCATCACCGATGGTACCTACATATTTTCCGTTGTATTTGGCCATATGGGCTTGGCATGCGTCTTCCAACAACATAATGTGTTGATCTTTACAAACATCGATTAATGGGCCTAAATCGGCAGGCATACCGGCAAGATGAACCGGCACTATCGCTTTGGTTTTCGGAGTAATCTTTTTGATTGCATCGTGGGGATCCAAATTATATGTCTTAAATTCGATATCGGCGAATATTGGAATTGCATTATTATGTAAGACCGAGCTTGCCGTAGCCATAAACGTAAAGGGCGGAACGATGACCTCATCACCGGGTTTAATGCCCCATGCTCGGAGCGGGACGAATAATGCAGCCGTACCTGAGTTCACCGCTATCGCATGTTTGACACCCATTAATTCGGCAAATTCCTTTTCGAATGTTTTTACCAGATTTCCTTCCAAACATGAGAGTTGATTCGTTTTAATGACTTGGGTTAACATCTCGAGTTCCCGGATATCAACACGCTTTTCGGCAAGGAAATTGAGTTTCTTTTCTTTAGAAAATTTTTTTACGAGCTTATCTACTTGACTTTGATCCATGAAAATCACAGAAAAAAGTGAAAAACTCCATATAAACCTTTCCTTCGCTTAAAAATGCGTAATTGTGCGGAAATCCATTAATTTGATTAGTTTAATAGCAAGCGGAGATTTCTACACACATGGATCTGCTTGCGGCAATCTTCTTTGCATTTTTTATTTTATCAATAATTTTAATTTTCATTGGACCTATCATTTCGGATAAATATCATCCAAAATTATTCGGAAAGGACATTTCGATTGATTATGGTACCGTTCCGTTGACATTCGTTTTACTCTCCTACGGGATAGGTATCCTTACTTTGGAAATGATTAAAAATGGCTTTATAGGAAAGCCGCCGTTACAACCGTACACTATCGTGATTTTCTTCTTTGCGTTTGCGTATTTATGCGTTTCGTTGGATCAAACCGGCTTGTTTAAATATATTGCTTTGGTGCTCATCAACCGTTCCAAAGGAGATGGAAAACGTCTGTTTTTGATTATTTTCTCTCTGGCGAGCGGGCTCACCGTGGTCACATCGAATGATATTGTAATCATGACTCTAACTCCCATTGTTCTTAATGTAATCAAGGAGACAAAAATCAAAGGATTGCCCTATTTGATTGCACAGTTTTTTGGGGCAAACATTTGGTCGATGTTCTTCTTGATCGGAAATCCTACCAACATCATCGTTGGAATTGCAAATAGTATCGACTTCTTTGAATATATAAGACTTATGGGATTACCGACGATTGCTGGCGGATTACTATCTTATTATATCTTGAAGTTCATTTTTAGAGAATCGATTTCCGTCTCCTTTTCGCAACCGGAGATAGATGCAAATGCAGCTTTTTCCGATAAATTCGGTGCAAAGCTTCTTACCCCTTTGTTCTTTCTTTGCATCTTGCTATTAAGTTTGTCCAACTACATTGGCATCGAGATGTGGATAACATCTTTGATTTTCGCTTCTCTTGCGTTTGCGATCGATCTCTTTAGATTTCTCAAGGCAAAGTCCATCGGATTGATTAGGGAATCAGAATTAAACAAGTCCGAAAGAAAGGGCTATCCGGATCTCAGAATCACCGTAAAGAGATTACCCTACAAAATATTTTCCTTTACGCTTTCGTTTTTCATATTCGTTGAAGGTTTGCAATTCTACGGTTTCACCTCCATGCTTGCCAATTTCTTTACGAGATTTGTAGGGGGACCTGTGCAGAATGCGCTATTAATGTCATTCAGTTCAATGATTTTCGCGAATCTGATGAACAACCAGCCCATGACCGTTCTGTTCACCGAAACTCTTGCCGAACCGGTCTTACTCTCTTCCGGACCCGCTTACGAAGCTCTGCTTTTTGGCTTGATTATCGGGTCGAATTTGGGTGCAAATATTACGTTCTTTGGTGCATTGGCAGGCTTGATGTGGAAGAAAATGCTCGGAGATCAAGGCGAATCTGTTTCTCTAAAATCCTTCTTCATTACGGGGATAGTTACGATGATCCCAGTGACGCTAGTTACATCGGTGATCTTGGGCCTTTCTCTCTGAGAGAAATGTTCCATAGATTTTTTCCCGCTTTTCCCGGAAATTTTCAACACAAGTTCTTGAATTCGATAAAGAAAGAGAATTTAAGCGACAATGACATACTTTATTTATGCCTCGTGGGTTGTTCTTAATAAGTTGGGATTCATACGCTGGAGGTAGCCTTCTTTTCAAACATCCGGATTCATTGGATGTTCCGGATAATACGGTTCAGCAATTGCAAATATCCCATAATTTCGTAGAATCAATCCAATTCATCGCCACGGGCATTATATCGACTCTTTCCATTTTTAATAGCGAGAAACAAGTAATCGTCGCATTGGTATTAAATGAAAACGAAGAGAGTCAAGATTTTTACGAAATATTAAACGGTATCAATCGAATCATCACCGATGCGGAAAGCCTTGATAACCTAACCTTTTTCAGCGAATTGCGTACTATTTATGATTTATCACATCATGTTTTCAAAGCCAGAGAGCAGGTTATGCTCAATTTGGCAAATCAAATTGCACAATTAAAAGAAAAACAAGCTGAATTTAAAGCAAGGATTGAGTATTTAGTTAAAAACGAGATAGATCTCGAGAAAAAGGCTCTTTTGCTTTTCTTCATCGAAGAACGCTTAACTATTGACCAAATCGTGGAAGCCCTAAATATTTCCAAGGAGAAAACTCTTGATATTCTTAAGACCTTGGAAGATAAAGAATTGATAGAAAAGGTCAAATCTGGCGTATATGAAATTATTTTATAATCGAAGATGGAAATTTATTATTTTATTTTCGATTTATTATTTTATTTTCGATTTAATAATTTATTTTCGGTTCTTTAGAGTCGTTTCGGGTCAATCCTACTCTATTTTTAAATTCTATAAAAAAAAAAAAGTTTACGTACGATATCTGATTAAAATATTTAAAGAATAATAGACTATGGTTGTTATTTTAAATCATTTAATTTTGCATGTTCTTCGCAGTATTTTTGAATTTCTTCAACGGAAACTCGACTTTTGCCTAATTTTTTGGAGATATAGCCTCCTTGAATCATCAGCATCATATCTTCGGCAAATTCGATGGGATTTCTCGATTTTGCGCCCGCGCAGAATTCGTCAATCAAGATTAATGCTTCCGAGTGCGCTTTGGGCTGAACCATGCTATATTTGGTGATTTTACCGGTTTCTTTTGATTGCACCGTGAAGAATACGTGAATTCCGAACAGCGGGGTTTTACCGAGCAACAAACCGAGCGTTCCATTTGGAAATTTCATGATTCCTTTGGTGCCCTCTATTTCGTGATATAATCCGAATTTATAGGGTGTATCTCCCCAATAGGCTTCTATTTCACCTTTAATCGTTTTTCCGGTGTTGTCTTGCCATTCTAATTCCAAAAGGGCGATATCTTCCACGATGATATCCCGGTTTTCTCCTTGGATAACTCTTTGTTTCACGCGGGTGTCGATTCCGTTGTCTTTAACCGATTTGAGTCGAAATGATTCGCCGAGCCAATATTTTTGAACCGAAAAAGCGTGAGGCCCGATATCGGATAAGGCACCGCCTCCAGAAATCAACGGATCCCAAAAATTTTTGTTGGAGACCGTGTGATCCAAATCTTTCGTAGCATGGCAGTTTTTTACCCTCAAAATCTCGCCCAGAACACCATCATCAATTAGTTTCTTTCCGAGCTTAAATATTTCGTTGTAAATTACTTGAGTGAACATGAAGAATGGAATGTTGGCTTGTTTGACCGCAGCAATTGTGTCTTTTGCATCCCAATAGCTTCGCGCAAAAGGCTTTTCGCACAAGACCCCTTTTTTCGCTTCCGCGCCTAGTTTTGTGTAAAATGTATGATACACGGGCGGGGTACAAATATCAATTAAATCGACATCGCGGATTAGTTCTTTGTAATCCGAATATATTTTGGTTTCGGCTTTTACTTTTTCAATGATTTGTGCAAGCGTTGGGTCAGCTTTTTTTTGGTATTTGTTGGTCAATCCTTCCACATATTTGTTTTTTGCAGATTCCGCGAGCTGTTGGTTAACATCGCAGAAACCTTTGATGTAGCCGTTGGTGGTATTGAGATAGCCCAAAATGTGTTCTTGTGTGAAAATCCACCCGCATCCGATTATGCCTACCGATTTCATACTTGTTAAAATAAATGCAAGTATATTAACTTTGATTGCAAAGGCCTTTATGCGTATTCTTCTTAAAACAATTGATGAAACAAGTTCAAATCACCATTCCAAATGAACCTGAAGAAAGGATAACAAGCATTCTGAAAATTCTGAAGGAAGATATTAAGATTAAAAATATGGTATTGCTTCCGGGATCTAAAAATAGTATTGTAATTTTTCGCTGTGAATCGGATGCTTTACCCGATATTTTGAAATTCTTAATGAAGATTGGAATCGGCAGTTCATATGGAATAATCGATGTATTGGATTTGGTTTTGACCTTTCCGGAAGAATCGGTAATCAAATCGGATAAACCGGAAATTCAAAAGCGGATATCTTCAGAAGAAATCCAAAAATCGCTGTATAAAACCTTGGAATCAACGTTTAATTACATTTTATTTATTATTCTCGCTGCTTTAACGGCGGGTAGTGGGTTACTTGCAAATAGTACAACGATAGTTATTGCTTCAATGATTATTTCTCCATTGATGAGTCCAATTTTATGTGTTGCTTTTGGAATTTCGGTTTTGAACAAGAAAATGATTAAAAGAGGGATGCTCTTGCAATTATACGGCTTTTTGATTGCATTGGGGATAGGGTTCGTATTGGGATATAGTCATAGTGCATTCGGATTGGGTGATGAGCCGACCAAAGAGATGCTTCTGAGATACTATCCCGGGATCTTAGATTTTATAATTGCATTAGCGGCTGGTATTGCGGTCGGATTTTCACTCACCAATGTAATGGAATCTTCGATTGTTGGAATCGCCATTGCAGCGTCATTACTTCCTCCCGTGGTGAATGTCGGATTGGCAATAGGATACGGCTTTTTTGACTTGGCCTTAGGTAGCTTCACATTATACATCATGAACTTCATTGTAATCAATATGTCGACCGTGATTGTGTTCAAAATCAAAAAAATTCAAAATTCATACATTCCAATCATCGAATGGGAAGGGATCCAAGAAGAAGAGATTGTATCGAAAAAGAAAAAAACCAGAAGAACGAAGAAAGCTTAATCGCAAACATAAAAAATTCTGAAAAAACGTTTGCTTCGCGTGTTCAAATGATGATAGATTTAGAATTCGACCTTTGCTTTTAGAAATATTCGATAATTTTTTTGGCAAACTCTGATGTCTTAATCGATGGAACATCCGGACCGAATAATCTTGCCAAATCATAAGTAACTTCTTTTTTCTGAATTGCTGTTTTGAGGCCTTTTTTGATCATTTTTGAGGCCTCGTCCCATCCCATGTATTCAAGCATCATGCAAGCGCTGAGGATGATGGAACCGGGGTTGATTACATCTTTGTTTGCGTATTTGGGTGCGGTTCCGTGGGTGGCTTCAAAAACAGCGGCGCGATCTCCGATGTTTGCTCCCGGAGCCATTCCCAATCCGCCCACTTGTGCCGCACATGCGTCGGAAATATAATCTCCATTCAAATTGGTGGTGGCGATAACCGAGTATTCCTTTGTTCTTGTAAGAATTTGTTGGAACATCGAATCGGCAATTCGGTCTTTAATCACGACTTTTCCTTGCGGTTGCTTGTTTCCGTAGACTTCTTCGAGTTCTTTTTCTGTGATTACCTTATCCGCGAATTCCGGTTCTTTTGCGACTTCATAGCCCCAATCTCTGAACGCGCCTTCCGTGAATTTTTGGATATTTCCTTTATGCATGAGGGTGACCGAGGGGAGATTATTTTTAATTGCGTAGCGAATTGCAGCACGTACAAGTCTTTTGCTTCCGAATTCCGAGATCGGTTTGATCCCGATTCCGGAGTCGGCCCTGACTTCTTTTTTCATCTCTTTTTTAAGAAACTCCATCACTTTCTTTGCTTCTTCCGAATATGCTTTCCACTCGATCCCGGCATATACATCTTCGGTGTTTTCCCGAAATACGTAGACATCCATATCTTGAGGGTTTACTACGGGACTTGGTGTGCCGTACCACTGGCAAGGTCTCAAACAATTATAAAGATCGAGAACTTGTCTTAATGTTACGTTAAGAGAACGGATTCCGCCTCCTACGGGTGTTGTCAAAGGCCCCTTAATAGATACTACAAACTCTTCAATTGCCTTCAAGGTCTCTTGCGGTAAATATTCTCCAAAAAGCTTTTCCGCTTTTTCACCCGCAAACACTTCCATCCAATGGATTGTTCTGGTCCCGTTGTATGCTTTCTGAACCGCCGCATCCACAACCGTTTTCATGGCTGCAGTGATATCCGAACCGATTCCATCTCCTTCGATATACGGAATAATCGGATCATCAGGAACTTTCACAATACCGTTCTCAATCGTTATTTTATGCCCCGATTCGGGAACCTTAATTTTTGTATAACTCATGTTTTTAGAAAGTTTATGGAAAAAATAAACGTTTGGTTTGCACACCTACGAAAAATTTGGAGATATCTCTTAGAATGAGAACAATTTCTTCGGATTTTCGTAACACATGGAGATTGCTAACTTTTTGGCCAAATGCAGAGGGATTTGACCTCGTTCGACCATGTTTCCCA
>CAZUTM010000129.1:0-3456 GCA_964623665.1 uncultured archaeon | reverse complement strand
CAGCACATCGGCCAAGACTCTTCTGAACATCTCGTTGCGGGAAGCATATGAAAGAAGCTTTCGGGAGTCCGAGACCATTCCGGCATAGTTTGCAAGAAGATCTACCGAACCAATATACTCTAATTGTCGCTTCATACCGATGGGTGAATCGTTAAACCACCAAGCGGCCCCCAGATTTACATTTTTTCCAAACGCGCGGGTCAAAGTTGCTAAGGTTGCATTATGGGCCGGTTCCAAACAATATAATACGATTTTAAGGCCTCGATAATCTTTAGGCGTATGTTCATTGAGTTCATCAAAATAATTCAAGAACTCTTTAAGCGGTGCCACAATATCGATTAGATGGTTAGAAATATCGCCACCAACATCGGGTCCCAATTTTTCGAATAATGAATCTCTGACATTCCGAACTGCACCGATATGAATTTGCATCACCAAACCGGCTTCTGCATTCATTTTCCCGTATTCGTGCATCATAAAGGAAATATAGTCTTTCATTTCTTCGCGAGTTGGCGGGTTGCCGGCCATTACTTTCTTAAAAATTTCATCCGCACGGCTTTTTGGGACATTGTAGCCGAAGGGTATTTCGATTCCATGATCGGTCGCTTTGCAGCCTTGCTCCACGAAAAATTTATGCGTTTTTTTCAATGCCGAAAGTACATCATCAATATTATTGATTGAAATACCGGTCACTTTGGCCAATTGCAAGATGTAGTCTCTCCACCCTTTGTTTTGAATATTCATCGATCTGTCGGGCCGCCAAGTCGGTCGAATAAGCATCTTGCCCTCCTCGGTATTTATTTTTTTATGATGTTCCAATGAATCGATAGGATCATCGGTAGAACACATGGTCTCTACCTTCATTTTTTTCAACAATGCTCTTGGCTTGAACTCCGGTGTCGCGAGCATCTGCAAGGTCTTGTTCCATATAGATTCAGCAGTTTCTGAAGAGATAAGTTCGTTGATCCCGAACATCCGTTTTAGATCTAAGTGAATCCATTCGTATGTGGGATTTCCGACGAAATCGGGAAACACGTCCGCAAGCTTCATCCATTTCTCTTTATTCGTTCGTTTTCCCGTAATATATTCTTCATCAACGCCCCGTTTTCTCATTAACTCCCATACATAATGATCGGTAGCCGCCTCTACTTGCCAAATATCGGAATAATTCTTATTTTCTGAGATCTCTGGCAGATTCGCATGATTATGCGCATCTAAGATGGGAAGCGAAGTGATTTCCTTGAAAATGTCCATCGCAGTCTCGGTTCCCAAAAGATATTTTTGCCCTAAGAATTCCATAATTCCGATAATCGCGAAAACAAAAAGAATATTCTGGAAACGCTCGAACATGATACCCAGATTGGATCTCGCTGAAATAGAATGAGGTGGACCGGATCGTTATATAGACCGCCAACGCAAAAAGGGAGAAATTTCTTGCCCCCCCTTCCCGCAACGTGAAGGCATTTGTCTATTCCAAGCCCTTGAAAAACTATCCATTTTCGACAAGAAGGGAGTGAAAAGCGTTTGGATTATATTTGTGTAGCTATTTTGAAATATATGAAACCAAAGGGAAAAAAGATATGCTTGGGGTTAATCTTGGTTTTCATTTTAGGAATAAGCGTGTTCTTCTATTATTGGTGGCAAATCTATATTCCAAATCAAGGATTGGTCCCGGACAAACCGATCAATGCTTTGGAAACCGATGGAATCGAAGGGAATTATTACCCTCGACCGAACTATCCCACATATTTGTATTCTATCAACATGTCAAATCTCGATGGAGAAGAGAAAGTAACCATTCTTTCATTGATGGGTGTATTGGCTAAAGGCCCTCAAGGCCCAAAAATTTACATCGAAGATGATGGCGGGGCTTATTCGCTTTGGGCAAAGGAGATCCAAAAATTAAATATTACGGTCACGCCTGTTTCGGATCCGTGGTGGCTTGTCTCAACGCTGGGTGTTGGAAACATCAGTGGCTATATTTTATACAAAGCGGATACCGGAGGCGTTCAAGATACAAGCGATCCGATTTTGAGCTCCGACACCCTTTCGTATCAGCATAAAGACGAATCCTATCTTGTGGCAGCTTCGCTTGCGGGAATTATGAATGCTTGTATGGTCGAAGAGACCAATAAATCACAAGCAGATGCTCTTGGATTATCCTTGGTCTTCGATGCGCGCGGGAAAGGAGTCTCGTGGCTGTTTCAAAGCGATTATTTTAACCAATTAAGAAAAGATATGATTTTTGAGGTAGAACACCATACAACCAGAAGGTTCAATTTAATTGATTATGCGATTTTCTGCAATGCACCGGTTTGGCATGCACAGACACATTCGGAAAGAGCGGAATATCTTAAGTATTTTCAAGCGGATAGCCCTTCATTCGGGTGGGGTGCCGTTGGCCCGATGGACGAAGCGGGGTTAAACCTTCAAGTGACCGTAGCCGGCGGCTTTTTCATGCCCTCGGATTGGGCGCGCTGCATCTCTACCCTTTCTGCTATAAACGTTCAAACAAAGCAAAAGCCTTTACCTCCATTGCCCACCGAACAAAACGTTCATTATGTAACCATTGTGATGAGCGATGGAGATAATCTGCAATGGGCAATGGGCGGTTTTATGGATCCGAAATTCTATGGAAGTTCCAAAAGAGGAGAGTTTGCGATGGGCTGGACTATTCCTCCGGCGATGGCGGACCTATGTCCCATCATTTTGAAATATTATTATGACACCGCAACAGAAAAAGATCGATTTATCGCGGGGGTTTCGGGTCACGGGTTGATATACAACTCCAAACATCCTTGGCATGAGCTTCATGTGAATCGGAGTGCTCCTATTTTGAATAGATCCGATATCAAAGTGGTCAGCATCCAAGATTTCGGATGGCAAAAACAGACTTTTGAACCCACATTGAACTTGGAAGGCGTGAGCGGAGTAATATATATGGATTATAGGCAATATGCGATGCATGCCGGAAAAAGCATGTGGATCAATCAGAAACCCGCCCTCTCATTCACATATAATTTTTGGGTTGGCTTTGATTCCGCTTCAGGGATCGCCTTATCTGTCAATACAGCATCTCGCAATATACGCTCCCCCTCCGCGTATTCCTTGATTGTCGTACATGCATGGAGTCACGGGATGGATGATATTGCGGATTTGGTTTCTCGTTTCGATTCTAATGTTCGAGTTGTAGATCCCGAAACGTTTATCGCCCTTTATACCGAAAATGTCCCGAAAATCGACACGTTTGCCGTGAATTTTGTAAAATTCGTTACATTATACGGACAATATGTGTTGATTGTTGTCGGAATTTCGGTTGCGGTAATTGTTACCAAGAGATTAATCAAATCCGGCAAATTAAATTTGAAGTTAAGTTTCAAGAAGCGGACAGAGAAAAACATAGAATTATGAAGGTTTTTTTAATTAGAGGTTAAAACGTTATTAACAAATATAAAT
>CAZUTM010000128.1:0-13040 GCA_964623665.1 uncultured archaeon | reverse complement strand
CGAGAGAGGGGGAGACGTGCCTATCCCCCGGCGCGATGCAAGGGCGGGGGAGTGGAACGGCGTGACGGCCGGGCTGCCAATTTCCATATTCATGTTGGGAGAGACTATTCCTTCAGTCCAGGAGCACCAAAAATTTTTATCTAGGCTATTGTTAAAGTTACAAGTCAGGTGGAAATTTTTGATAGATTCCTCGAAAAAAATATTTTCCAATGATTTAGTAAAATATATTATTGCCAGATCTGCCGGCACACATCAGATTGACGAAGTCTTTGACGATGCCCGACCGAGCAGAAAATTTATTATTGGAACCTTGGCCGCTCCAAGAAATAAGGATCTTTTATTCCACGATATCGAAGGGGATCGTGCATCAATTCGAGCACAGCGAATGAAAGTTTCATTTCTTGTAAACAAATCGAAAATCGATGATATATCTAAAATATCTCTAAAAGTCACCGGGAATGTATTTTATCAAGTTAATGAAAAAATTGCTAAAAATCTCTTGGAAGTCAATCAATCTGAAGAAATTAAAGATGAAAATAAGGATCGAAAATCAAATACATTTAAAGATATTCAAAAATGGAAGAGACTTCCTTTTTCGGAAACGTGGAATGTGAAACTATTTAATAATGGTCCGATAGCAACTCAACAAAAAAATGTTGATTTTTCCGCTGTAAGAATTTATGCAAATAGTGATCCATTGATATCGGAAAATAAAAAAATCACCGCGGATATATGGAAAGCAGAGATATCGATCCATGTAAACGATTTCGATGATAAAGATCTGATAGTTACTATCTATTTAAGAAATAATTCAATAGAACCGGAAAAACCAGATTCTTATGAGAGAACACTTTTCAATTGCAAATTAACAGGAGCACTTAACGGAAATTTTGTTGATGAGTTCTCCGATGAATATCCTTACGAAGGGCATAAACAACGATATTACTACTGTTTTAGAACAATCAACTGCCAAGCCACATGGGATATTAGAGGGGAAGTGTTTTCTACCGATAATTTTGGGTATTTCGAACAGGAAAATATCCGTCCGAGAATGTCACTTCCCGGGATAAATTTGAATTTTAACAATTTGATGCATCCTGAATCAGCAATTATAAGTCTTGATACTCTTCTGAAAAAAATGAATGAACACCATGATCATTATTTGAAGAATATCCCCCCTGAAGTGAACTTATCTGATTTTCAGCCGAGAGAGGGTGATAAGCAGAAGGTATGGAATGAGAGGGCAGAATTAATCCAGCAAAATGCCAAATTGATATCACGATTCTCAAAAGGAATAGAACTAATAAAAACAAATTCATTCGTAAAAGAATCGTTTTTAAAAACCAACGAATCGTTTGAAAATTATTATTCTACAAAAGGTGTATCAAATGCGGGTTGGAGAATCTTTCAGTTGGTTTTCCTTATTTCGAGTTTGGAATCCGTGGTAAAGGAAACTGAATTGGATGTTGTTGATGTTCTCCATGTTGATACCGGTGGAGGTAAATCGGAAGCGTATTTTGCCCTTGTAGTATTCACAGCCTTCTTTGAAAGATCTCAAGGGAAAACAGAAGGCGTAACTGCAATTGTGAAATTTCCTCTTCGTATGTTATCAATTCAACAATTAGAACGGCTATCCAGTATTCTGATTCATGCAGATCAGGTTCGGAGAAAATATAAAACGCTGTTCCCTGGTGAAAATTTCTCTCTTGGATACTACGTCGGAAACACCGAAGAGTTTCCCGATTTGTACAAAAAGGTCAAAGATACATTATATTCTAAAAAAATTCTTAAAAATCCGGCAACAGAATCGATAATAATTTCACGATGCCCTCTTTGTACTTCCCGACCTGCAGGTACTGTGAGACTAATTGATGATGAAAAACACGGGAGAATAATTCACAAATGCGATAAATGTGGGGAAGAATTTTACATTTATTTCAGCGACCGTGAAGTTTTTCGCTGGAGACCAACGGTAATTGTATCAACAGTAGATAAATGGGCAGCTTTGTCCTCTCAACGACGAATTCGCTCTCTACTTGGGGGCAAAGGAAGCCATTGCTCGAATGGACATGGATTCATACCTTCTGGAGAGATTTGCGAGGAAAAAAAGGATGAAGCATTCCAATGTAAAAATATCGGGAAAAATGAGAAAGGATCCGACGGCCCGAGATTGTCTATTCAAGATGAGATGCACTTGTTAAAAGAGGGCTTTGGAACAATATCGGCACATTTTGAAGGACTAATCGAGACTATTTCTGAATCTACATCCAAACGGCCACTCAAACATATCGCAATGAGTGCGACTCTGAATGGCACGAAGAAACAAATTGATGAACTCTACAAAAAAGAGACATTTATCATTCCTGGTCGATGTCCTGATGGCGTAGGATCTCCCACGGATATTTTCTTTGAGCGGATAGAGGGTCCAAAAAGAATCATCTATGGCTTTAAACCAAATCTGCGTGACAACCACTATGCCGCATTGAGATCCCTTTTACATTATCTTGAATTTATTATCGATGCACAGACACTTTTGAATTCTAACCCGACTCGTTTTAGAGAAATTTTCTCCACATCTGACATAGCCAAAAGTCAGGAGTTGATAAACCATTTCTTGATCCCACTTACATACCATATCAAAAAGCAAGATGTTTATGATATGGACCGTCTGAAAGATGCGGTTATTGGAGACATTTTAGAGAGAAAATTCAAAGTCGGCATCGCAGGTAAAACCTTGACTGGGGATACAAATTTAGAAGATTTAAAAAAGGCAATTGACGACGTGCGCAATTATATCAAAGAATACAATCCTCAAAAAATTGCATCAGGAGATCTAATTTTTGAGCCATTATATGCTACATCTGTTGTCTCTCATGGTGTCGATCTTGAAGAGCTGAACTTCATGGTCTTCCAGGGCCTGCCCTATACAACCTCAGAATATATTCAAGCTCTATCACGAGTTGGGAGAAAGGAGCTCGGGATAGTCTTACTTTGGTTTTATCCAAACAGAGTTCGTGATGATAGTTTCTATAGAAATTTTAAACGATATCACGACACCTTGGATCATCAGGTTAAACCGATTCCGGTCAATCGGTATTCCCGCTTGGGATTACACCAGACTATCAATTCAATATTTTGTGCAACGGTAATCAACCATTTATCAAATTTAAAAGGAAAACCGCTTTACCGCAAACAGGACGTGGCGATTTTAGATCTCAACGATAAAAAACACATTGTAGATTTTATCAAAAAAGTGTACAGAAGGGATATTCTCGACATCAATGTTCATCAAGAAGTAGAGGATCGCATTAATGAAATTCTTCAGAGTAATGAAAAATCTACAACATATTTTCCAAAAATCCTAGCAAAAAGTGGGGATTATTTTTACCGAAACCAATCAGGAATGAGAGGTATTCAAAAGCAGCTGATTGTTGGTATGGTTAATGAAGATAAAAACAGGATTTTGAAGAGGGGGAAATAGAGAATGCCTTTAGATACACATAAAATTCCAGAAAATAGTGCGTTTTTTCAAGGACATATAAAGCAATTTTTTTCAAAAGATAAATTTAGTTTTGAGATTATTGCGAATTATGAAGATCGGGACAAAACAGCACAAATAAACATTGCTAAGTACAAACCAATTTTTTTACGATTAATCAACAATTTTGTGAGTAAACGGCAAAAAGAAGGTTATTCTTTTGATTTAATCTCGTCGGATAATCTGATACTTCATGGAATAAAATTCGTTGATAATGAGAGAGATGATGGACTTTCAGGACTTTTCCGATTATCCCCTCATGCAGCAATTTGTAAAAAAGATAAATGCAATCAGTATTTTTTGGTTGATGAAGGCCGCAAATGCGGACATGCGGATGATGATGAATGGGAGCAGATTACATTCCTTGCATTTTGCGACGACTGCGGAAGATATGTTCCGATGCACCTGATGACGAACATTAATCATGATTGTAAGCAATGCTCTCAGAAAAATTCCTTAAAAAAACTAAAATGGACAAAAAAAGATGATTTGGGTTCGTACAGTGTAGAATGCATCCATTGTCACTGTACCGAGAGACTATATTTCTATGAATGTGATCATACGATTCACAAGACGAATCAAATACTCTCGACGAAACCTAAAAAGAGATTCAAAGGCGTTCCTTCGAGAGCTCAGACAATAATTCATCCATATGTAGTGTCAATTCCTGATATTCCCCAAGAGTATGAGATTGATAGTTCTGGAAGAAGAAATCGAGATGGAATGTTTCTCTCTGAAGCATTTGGTGAACTGTTTTCACCAGATCTGGAAGAATCTTTGTTGTATCTCTCCGAATTTCATGAAATAATTAAAAAGGATGCCTCTTTTTGGGAATTAAGAAAAATCGAAGATTTGTGTGAAGAACTAGACTTGAATATCAAAAATAAACACGATTGGCCAGCTAAAGATATTCAGCGCTTGATTCGATCCATCATCAAAGATGTAAAACTGAAAATCTCCGAAGGGGGCAACCCCGCACTATTAAAGAGTAAGCACGGGATAGAGAAAATTCTGGAGGCATTAAACCAGGTTAAAGACATTGATATTGATGAAAATGATCTTCAAGGCTTGTTTCTACTTACTTCTGTGAGTAGTACGGAAAATGGCAAACTTGTTCCAAAAAAACGAAATACCCCAAACTTCCCACCAGAAAATTATCCCGATTGGCTTAACGACTTTGGGTTAAAACAAATCCTCCATATTGCCAATTTCAATATGATACAAGCTCTTGTAGGCACAATCACAGGATCAACAAGGCGCGAACCTTTGCTTTTTGATCCCATCATGACAGGAGAAAGGAGTAATAAAAAGCCAACAGTTTTCGTGAGAGATTTTTTAACCGAAGGACTTGTTTTTCAACTGGATTTTAATCGGCTACTTTACTGGCTCGATCAAAATAAAATGACTATCGATCCTTCATTGAAGATTTTACCATTCGAAGGAGATGCTGAAAACCATTTTCGATATCTAATCTCTCACAACGAAAACTGCAATCGTGTAGTAACAGTATTACTACATACCTACTGTCATATGCTCATTCAACAATCAACAATAGATACTGGCTTGGAAATTCAAAGTCTGGCTGAGCGGATTTATCCAAAAACAGCCTCATTTTTTATTTATTCAACAAGCGGTCTAAATATTGGTGGATTAGAGTTTACGTATGATTATCACCTTGAAGATTGGTTTAAACGGATGTATGAAATTGCATCAGATTGCCCACAAGATCCCGCATGTATGATAGACGAAGGTGGATCATGTAATGCGTGCAGTTATGTTCCCGAATTTGTTTGTGAGCGGTTTAACCAGGATTTGGATCGTTCTTCATTAGTGGGAGGACCCAGATTTGAATTTGGTTATCTAAATAATATGAGTCACATTGTATGAAAATTAATCAGAATATTGAAAAAAAGATATTGCGATACCTTCAGGATTATTTGACAAAGAATGAATCTGGAACAGTGAAAGAGATCATTGAGAATTATTCTGCGAAACCAACAATCACAGAATCCGAAATTAGACAGGTGATCTTTGATGCAGTTGCCAATGGTTTTTTGGGTATCAGTAATTTCAATGGAGAGTCTCGAGATCAATCAAGAGTATATCTCGTCGAAAGAATCCCATCAAACAAAGATGACGTGGGAGTTAAAATTGTAATATCAAAACCAAGGTTGCGTGAATTAGGATTAATAAACATTCAGCAAAGGAATGATCAGATTGATACGATAGATTGTTTTCAAACGCTCATTGAATCATCAGTCGACATTATAAGGATTTGTTCACCATTCATGCAGTCGGATGTTACAGATGAAGACGCTTTTCCTGAGTTAACTAGCTGCATGTCGAATGCTTTTAATCGGAACGTTAAAGTCAAAATTCTTACGCGGGATTTGAAAACCCGAGGAGATCGAGAGATTGCATGGATCCGAAACCTGGCAAAATATCTGAAAAAGGAAAATAATCTTTCAATTGTTGATTATCATCTGTTAAATGATTCAGGAAAAATCCTCTCAAGCACTCATGCGAAATTGATCATTTCTGACGATAAAATGGCCTATGTCGGAAGCGCCGAATTAAGGAAAAACAGCTTAATTGCGAATTTTGAGGTGGGCTGTTTGGTATGTGGCCCCCAAGTTACGGGATTATGTGAAATTTTTGATACGATGTATTCGAAAGGGACCATTTGGAAATGATTCATCTCAAGGAAATAGATTATATTCCGGCGTCAGGGCAACAATTTGAGTTATACTCGAAAGACAGATCAAATCTCTCAACCCTATCCTTGGATTTAATCGATACCATCCTAAAAAAACGAGTGACTGTGATTTTTTCACAGGGTCCGTTGAATATAACGCCCTGTATTTCCTGCCTTTTCGCAATATCAAATAATGATAAATCGCCTAATAATGTCGTTATCGGTTTACCAAAACAAATCTTTCAGGACAAATATAAAGAATATACAACTAAATATTTTTCTTTACTTTACCGGAAAATACTGGGCTCTTCCGTTACGAATCCCTTTTTTTTCTACAAGGAGATTTTATGGTGCAAAGGGAAAATTGACGAAGAGGAAAACGAATTATTTGATTTAATTATTGAGAAATATCCGGTTCATGGAAATAGCTCATACCGGGATTCATATGAAAAAGCAGTCTCCGAGAAACTTCAGAGCGGACATTATAATAAAAGTCCAAAAATAGTTTTAATTCCGATCGGATATTCCATTCCTTCAAATATTACCGAAGTAAGTAAAATTCAGTTTAAGGAAATAAATTACGACATTAAAGATTTCAATCCCCGATTGATTATTCTCGAATCCATCAATGAAAGATATTTCCAATTTGACCATTTAAAAAATCTGATTAAAAAAACTGGAGATTTAAATTTAAAATTGGTTTTACATTTTTCTTGGCCGTATTTAAGAGGATTAGACAATTTTCTTTCTGATCCAGAGATTACAAACAATTCTGACATAGAGATCTTTCATTTTGGAAAAAGATTCTGTATGGAATCAAAAAACAAATTCCAAAAACCACCCCAGTTAGCCATACCTCTCTCGTTAGAGGGTAAATTATGGGATACCGTATATTATCCTGAAACGACAAATAAAACGAATATTTCAATTTTTGTTCTCGCTAACCAACAAGGCAACCAATCAATTTCGCTTAAATCCTTAATTAGTTCTTATTCGACAGTCGATAACCGATTAGAAAATATCCGGGATGAGGTGAAATTTGAGACAATTGGAGATCAATTTACAAAAAATATTTTGATATTTCCGACAACAATTGATTCTTTTCTTGCACCTTCAGAGATCAAGGTCAGGGCATATATTGATCGAATAAACGCCATCAGATATATCCCAATTCAAGATTTTTTAAGGTATGAGATGGATGGAGAAAGTCGTGCATTTCAATCATTCCAAAGTTTATGTGCTGATATTGAATCATGCAGGGATATATCGCGAGAATTGAGAGGATTGCGAACTTACTCAGCCTTGAATAAAAAAACACTTCTTCAGATATTCTTTATTGAAGAAATTCAAAAGGTACTTAAGAAAATCATTCTGCTCCAAAATAGAGAGAGTATAAATGAAGAAATTGGGATAATCATTCCAAAACTGCACCCATTTTTCGAGACCAGGAAAAACAATTATGAATCTCTTCAATATTTCTTCGAAAGTTTCCCCTATGTATTGAATCATATCAAGCTACCGAATGTGATTAAAAAAACAAATGAAATTATTATAAAAACAGGAACAGATGAACTGGAACTCTTTGGTGAAGGCGGATTTAAAATTCCGTCTTGTGAAAGAATTCGCGAAATAATTGATAGAGAGAAAAAGTATCCATTGGACGTATCGTTAACGAAAGAACCCAATTTCTTAGAAATTTCTGTCGCATTAAAAGTACAAATACCCTATATCAGAATTGAGGAGTTTGATAAAAGTCCCTATGAAAAAGAATATTGTAATGGGCTTGAGATCTATCGCCTTAAAATTACATCTGACGGACAATATCTTGAATTATTTTGGTCAGGTTTTTCCGATGAGAGTAGATTATACTCCAATACATTGAGTTATCTGATAAAATTCATCACTGCGACGAGCAGCTCGTCAAAAACTCACCAAATTAAAATTAATATCGATTTGATGGATCTAACTTCGATCTGTCATACTTCACAGGAAAGAATTGTTAGAAGTAAGCTGTTGATGCCAGGTCCTGTTCCATTTCAAACAATTTCATATGGTGAATTATTTATTTCCCAAGGTTATGATGCGCTTCTTTTACCCTTTAAGGAGATTGTCTTTTTTGCATATCCCGGTAAGAATTTACGGCGAATAGCTAAACAATTTGAATTGTTCAAAGAAATTTTCTCTGAAAAACCAACAAGGATTTCCAATGTTGATTTGCTTTATTCGATAGAACATATGAAAAAATCTAAAAGATATGAATTCCCTCAAAAACCATCCATCGATGATATAGTTCCTCAAAAAATGGCTGAGGGGGACACCGTCTTCGATGCAGCAGTTCGGACTGAGTTACTTGATGAATCAAGAGCATCTGAAGATGAGAAAGAGGAAATTATCAGTTTGAAGGAGATTTGGACTCGGATCGGTAAAAAGAGACACCCGAGTCATGTCGAATATACAAAACCATCCCCTGGGATTCCCTCCATTCAACGAGAACAAATAATTCTAAAAATAAGATTTGATGATGGTACTGAAGACACCATTTCGTTTATGAGGGGGACATTGATACGAAAGAAAAGTGGTGAAGATTTTATTTTAACTCAAGTTGACGATTTGGTCGAAGATGATGAAATTCTCTATATTGAATCCATTGAGCGTGAAAGTATTGACAACTTCCTTTTAAGAGATTTTGTTCAGGAAAAGGGTATCTCTCTTGAACAAATCTTCGAACCCTTTTATTGCTTGAGACTTTTTTATGAAACCTTGAATTCTATCAATTATTTAAGTGAATATCCTGCCGACCTTATGAAGAAAATGTATTGGCTGGATGACTCCCAAAATAAAGCGCTTTTCAGGATGATACAAATTTTATTTCGAAAGACAAACCTCGAAGAGTTGGAAAGTGAACTAGACAACTCCAATAATATATATTCTGGATTGTTGTCTTTTGAACAATTAACTCGCATTTTCGCGAGTGGGAGGAATCAAATTACTTACGAAAAACTATACACAATTGCTCAAATAATCGGTATCTCACTGAAACAGGATACGTTTAAACAATATTGCACATTTGCATTAAATGAACATCAACACTACTATTTCAAAAATGAGAAGGATCTACTCTCCTTAGGGCGTTTAATCGGACATCAGAGGATTATCGAAGATTATCAAATTATCAACTCTAACGGGCGCGATGTTGGTACAATTCTTCAAATAATTGGACGTTCGATTGCACGAGTCACTCGTGGAGCTAGTGACCAATTCAGCGAGATGGATGCCAGTATAGAAGGAAAAATACAACACTGTACAATTCTCTCCATAATTCTTCCTAACGAGGCACAACAACAATAATTCAAGGATTCGGGATCCATCAAATAAGAGATCTTAAATAAAGCGGATCACTACATTATCATTGATGACCAATCAAATTCTTCTCGTCGAACCAGAATATTATTCGAAGTTCCCTCCGATTGGTCTGCTAAAGGTCTCCACTTATCACAAATTAAAAGGTGACCGGACGGAATTAATTGATTTTAAAAATCGAGACCAGAGAGAACCAAAAAGGGCTCCAAAGAAAATTTACATTACGAGCCTTTTTACTTGGACCTGGAAGCCAGTGTGGGAAGCTGTAGCGTATTATAAGAATGAATTTCCCAAGGCTGAAATCTGGCTTGGTGGGATTTATGCATCATTAATGCCGGAACATGCAAAAATGTCCAGAGCTGATCACATTTTCCAAGGAATTTTTACAGACGCTGAAAATTTAATGCCAGATTATGATCTTGTCCCAAATTGGGATGGAAGTATTGTCTTTTCATCGAGAGGTTGTTGTAATAATTGTGATTTTTGTGCAGTGCCTCGGCTTGAAGGTAAAATGAGTTCTCTTAGAAAAAGCATTAAACCATTCGTTTTAGACAGACATTCGAAAATTATCTTCTTCGATAACAATTTCCTAGCAAACAAATATCGGATGAATATATTCAAAGAACTTATCGATTTCGATAAAAAGGTTGATTTTAATCAGGGGATTGATGCAAGATTTATCACAGAACCTATTGCTAAAATGATGGCATCATTAAAACTAGATTCAACAGTCCGTCTTGCTTATGATTCGCACGGTCAGCAAAAGTATGTGAAACGAGCAGTTGAAAGGTTGCTAAAAGTTGGAATTAGGAAGCGGGACATTTTCGTTTACACTCTGTTTAACTATACTGAAACACCCGATGAATTTTTCAATCGGGTTAGAGAGATTCTGAATTGGGGTGTCGTTTGTTATCCAATGCGATATGAATCACTTTTCACAAAGGAAAAGAATTCTTACATATCACCGTTATGGAACCTTCATACAATAGAGCTAGTTCAACATGCACGTCGAGTGATAGGATTTGGGGGGGCATTCCCTGCATATGAAGGATTGGTTAATAAATTCAATAATGCATCATGTTTTGAAGAGGCTTTTGAGTTATATGCTGAGAAATCAGGAGAGATAGGATGATTTGTTCGTCGTGTGGATTTGAGATTAAAGATAAACGTCATGGTCCATATAATGGGAGATTTGTTTGTGACAACTGCTGGAATAATCCTGCGCTGTTTTTCCCGGATAAAATGACACAATTGATAGAGAATATTGCACAAAATGATGTCAAAAGTGATATCAGCCAATATAACACGGTGGAAGTTATTGATATTTTTCAAAATTTTCCAAAGATTAACTCGCAACCTCTTGAAGGGCTATGGAAGAATATCGCTAATGTAAAATTGAAAATAAAAGTTATCAAAATTCAACAAAAAGGGATGCCTCTCTATATTGGAAAGGTTCAGGCAAAAGAGCTCTTGTTGTTAGCGACTTCTGATCAATGGAGAGATACTGTATTGGATGGATATCAGCGAGAAAAATTTCGTGAAAAAACGAACGAGATAAAAAAATATCTTGAAGGTTGTTCAATCTCGATTATTCCAGCAATTTTAGCAAGTTTTAATGATGCGATATTCATAGCATCTGAAGACGACATCGGAATTCTTGAAATTCCATTAAGACCTGGTTCTATATCAATATTAGATGGTCAGCAAAGAACCGCTGGTTTTGAGGAGATCCATAAAGAAATTAAAAAATTACAGACAAAACATTCAATGCCAAACCGCGAGGAACTAATTCAAAAATATATTGAATTATTATCGTTTGAAATTCCGATCGTTTTTGTCGACTCCAAAGCAATCATTGAAAAAATTAAAAAAGAATCTCACGGAAGCTTAATTATAAAACAATCGGAATTGGAAGGGGCGTTTTTTTTTATTATTAATAAAACCCAAAAACCAGTAAATCCTTCTTTAAAAGATGAATTGGCATATAAAACATTTAAAGCAGGAATTACTGGCATTCCTATTATTGAAAAAGAAAAATGGCGGACAGAGATTGTTCCTATTGTTAATGAACTCAACAAGGAATCCTCCCCCTTCAAAGGACTTATTAACCTTGGAGGTTCGACAGGTAATGGTCATCCAGTACCACTATTTTCATTCGTTTCATCGTTAAAACCTTTATTTGATAATATTTCTTTTAAAGAATTGAGTTTTACTCAGAAAACCAATTTTTTAATTAATTATTGGACGTGCATTAGGAGAATGTATCCAAAGGGATTTGATGAAAAAACAAGGAAACAATTCCTCCTCCTTCGGACAACGTCAATTTATGCTTTTAATTATCTGTCAAATGACATTTTTTCATGGTGCATCGATGATGGCATAGATCCATATGATGTAAACTCAATTGAAAAATTTCTTGGACCTCTTGAAGATTTTAATTGGGATAAAGACACGTCTCCATTCGCATTTCTCGGAGGTGGAAAAGGAGTAAGAAAAGCACATGAAGTTTTACTGAAAGAATTGAGTGAAAAAGGAATAACGCATGCTACGGAGGCAATTAGGAAAAACGCTTGTTAATTTTATATTTTAAAGGTATTTTCCCTGTCTTTTTCCATTTCATAGCTGAAAATAAGAGAGCCTTATCCCCCTCCCCTCCCCACAAACACTGCCGCTTTCCTCTCTCTCCTCTCAAGAACCTCCATTACTCTTGTCATCGGTGTTGTATACAAGAACGGATCAATCCAGAAGTTTACCGCCTTCGCCGATGCGGACAATTTCACCGTCCCGATCTCTTCTCTCGTTTCGAGTAACCGGACCGCCTGTGGATCCCCTTTGAGGACCGCAACCACATCCACAAGCGGAACGTAGAATCCCCTGGTATCCAGGTCGGACCGGATGACCAGGTTATCCCCATCGATGTAGAGGCGCCCCACTTTCTCGAATGGGGATTCCGAATATTCGGTGATAGTCCATCGGCTGAAATCATAGGGAATCTCGGGCTCGGCAACCGGGACGAAAAGAAGAGGAGAGGGGTATTTGTTTAAAAAAAAATCATCCCCCCTTCCCACCTCCCTTTACCAACCCGTACTCAATCTCATAGTACGCGGTCGGCACCGAGATGAAATACTGCATCTTCTTCTCGTTTTCAGCATTCCCAATCTGCCGAAGAAGGGATGCCTGCTCTTCCGGTGAATGACCTACGGTCACCCACCGCTTGGTCTCCTCGCTCATCTTCCAGGACCTGGACGGGACAGCGTCCGGTGGAATGGTCACCTTGTCGTCCTCCGGATCGAAGTAGGACACTACTTCGTCCTTCTCGGACTCTGCAGCGAACTGCAAGGCCTCGGCGACCTCTTTCTCCACCAGGACCTCTTCCTTCTCCTCGATAGCCTGGGTCTTCTGCCGGTGCTGCCAGTAGGCGACAAGTGCCGCCACTAACGCCACCAG
>CAZUTM010000127.1:0-13221 GCA_964623665.1 uncultured archaeon | reverse complement strand
ATTTTGTTTTAATGAATATGGTAGCCGGGACAATGGAGACGTTGATATCTTGGATTTTTTCATTTTCGGGTGTTTGTTCCGATGGGTGTTGATATTGGCTGAGAATTGCTTGAATGGTGGTGAAGTAGAGGATGGCGTCTTCGAGTGTGTGTATTCGGATGGTTTTTTCTCCGATGATTTTGATTTTTGTTTTGAGTTGGGCAGAGATGTCGATGGTTCCCGGGGGTATGAGTTCGTTGTTAATTTGAATTGTGGGGGGTTCGATCTCGTGTTTGATTCGAAATCCTTGGATAATGCGGTGTGTTTCCTTTAGGGTTTGTATGTAGTTTTCAATATGTGTGGTAATGTTCTTCATCATAGGCGTTGATTCTCCGTTTTTTTCTTTTTATTTTTAATCTCCTTGTTCTTGTTTTTTCTCCAACATGAGAAGATTTTGGTTTTTCTTTTTGGAGAGATAGTCAATGGTGAATGGTTTTTGTATATATTCGATTCCTTGGCTTGTGGTTGCGATGATTGCATTTATTGCATCCGCGAGATCGAGTTCTTGCGGTTTTGTTGCGATGACATCGGCGATTTGCGTGAGGATTCGATTTTTGATCTGAGTGTTGAGTGCTTGTTGTTTGACCAATTCTGTGTTCCATTTAATCTGCTCCATCTGTGTTTCCAATTCGGTTTTTCGGAATTGATCCAATAACAAGGTGGAATCAAGTTCCGTTTTTGTGGTGACGGCATCCAGCAAGATATTCTGCGTGAAATATCGGATGGGGACGCCGTAGAAGTTTTCATCTTTTGTCGGGAGTCGAAATACATAGATGGGGTTCCGGGTCAATTTTTCTGTGAAGAAATGGTAGATTTCTCCAGTGAATGTTTTCGTTTCTCCTGCGATGTAGATATATCGCTTTACTCCTTCGAGGAAAATGGGTTCTTTTCCCGTTTCACCCCAATTCAGCGGTAAATCTTCCAATTGTCGAATTAGCACGCTTTTCACTTCGAATCCGTTTGTGAATTCAAGGTCGATATCATCAAGCATAATAAAGCATTTGTAGAGTTGTGTTGCTTGGTAGAATTTGATTTTCATTGCTTTTTCATAGTTGGTATTAACGAATCGGAGATATTCTTTGGATTCTTTGGATTCTGTGAGTTCGAAGGTTTGTTTTACCGATACTTCCTTTTGGTTTTTTTTATTAATTTCATTGGTATGCGATGAGACGGTATTTTGTACTTCATCAAGATATTGGTCTTGCGAATTCTTGTTGTTCGTGCGTTGCGTGCTTTCCGAGTCGGTCTTAAAGTCCGCATGGGCGTCTACATTTACTGCTGGGTTCGATTTTACGCTTACCTTTGCCCCCGCTTCAAAGGATGAACGCGCTGCATTATATTTTTCCGCTTCTGTCGATAGACTTTTCTTCATTCCTTGTGCTTTATTAAAGGTATTTGTGAAGGCATCCACGGCTTTTTCATCCGTCGATGTGATGATGGATTCTTTCGACTCCGTGGTTTCCTTTGAGATTCTGCTCATGGTGATGGTGACTTCCCGTGTGCCTCCCGGCGGGACGAGGATGTCCGAAATGTACGTATCCGCTTCTTCTTGGTCTTTAAATGTGAGGAGGGAATGGTGGTAGTTCAAAAAGAGTCTCGGCGGGAGGATGTATTGAGTATTCATCTTCGGAACCACCGAGCTATCCTTGAATATAAGCGGGAGTTCATCATAGATACGGTTATAGTAGTATTCGATGTTTCGTAGTATTCGTGTGAGAAGGACCGTGGGGGTGAGATTAATGGGCGTTTCGAGGCCGGATTCCATTTGGATGTTTTTTATACGTTTTTCTGCTTGTTCATCGAATTCTTTGAGTTGATTATTGAGTATTTCGGGCACTTTTTCGAGTTGTTCGAGTTCCCATTGTTCATTTTCCTGTTGTTCTTTTTCAATTCGTTCAAGCCTTGACAGTTCTTCATTGTCAAGTGTATTAGCGGTCTCAACATTCTGTTTCAATTGTTCTATTTTACTCGCTTTTTGTTCAAAGAGCCGGGTGATTTTTTCTTCAATGAGTTTCTTTTTTTGCGGCTGTTGTTCCATTTGGAGTTGAGTCATGAGGTTAGTGAGTTCTTTTTTATGTGTTTCTTCAGTCTCGTTGATGTTTTTTTGTAATTGCTGTTCTCTTTCGGTTCGATTTTTTTGGATGGTTTCTCTAAACGCCTCAATTTGTTTCTTTGCTTCCACTTTTCTTTGTTCGATTTTGTTTTTAAGATCTGCGACTCGCTGTGCTTGGGTTTCAAGTTGTTTTTTAATATTTTCTTCCAATTCTTTTCGTAGATTTGCGTCGATTTCTTTCTGTGCTTCGATTTGTGTTTGAACGTCGTATCCTGCTTGTAAGATGTTGAATTTTTGTTGTAATTGGACAATTTCGTTATTTAATTTCACCAACTCATCTTTGATTTTCAATTGGGTTTGAAGATCTTTCATTTGGTTATTCAACGCGGTTAATTCTTCATTGATTTTTGTAAGTTCGAATTTTTTTTCATTTACGATTTTTTGAATTTTCATTTCTAATTCTTGATTTATTCCAGAAATTTTTTTTACTTCTTCGTCATAAGCATCTTTTTTAGTGTTCATCTGTTCTTGGAACTCGCCAATTTTCGTTCCACATGAAGAATTTATAATCCTAATTATCTCATCGGGTTCAGAGGGTAGATCAGAAAGGGAAACTCCAACTTTATTAAGTGTACTCGTAATACTGGCCTTTTTTGAAGCAATAGCATGATCCAATCTATCGATTTCATCCCTTCTTGGTTTTCTGTCTTTCTCTAAAACCCACCATTTTTGTTTTCCATCTTTATCGTATACAAAATTCCAATGGTCTTGTCTTTGCCTCGACCATGTTTTTATTTCTCCAACATATCCTAAACATGTTGATTGAACAGACCCGATCGAATCTATTTGATTTTGCAGTTGCGTGATCTCATCAGGCTTGGAGGGAACGGTTATTTTTTGGATCTCATATTGGCTTTTCTCATTATCATATTTTCTCGTGGTTTGTGTTCTTTGTTGGTCCAATGTGCGAATTTTTTCTGATAATTGCTGTTGTTCTGCAAATAAATTTTGTAATACATTCTGAATTCTCATTCTTTCAGATTTTGCGAATTTTATTTGATTTTCAATATTCGCAAAGGCCTCCATGTCAATCTCCCCAGTAGTCCCTTCTATCGTAGCAAAATCGCCCCGCTTTAATTTCCATTGCATAACTTTAAAATCCATTTTATTCATTTTACTTAACTTTGGATAATATTTATTCGAATCCGAGGGATCCGGAAACGCACGATTTGAGAAGGGATTATCAATAGTATTGATGGATATTGTTGGTAAATATTGAGTGAGCTTTGTGAATTTATCCCGATCATAGGTTAAGATATAATCATCCAATGTTTCGATGGGCGTATGACATAAAAGAAGCACTTCTTGGGCAATATCTGCCAAGCATCGAATAAATTCATACTTAGATGATAGTTCATATAGACCTTGATAGAGGACGACCCAATCTCCCATTGCGGCAAATTTTAATTGAACAATGAGGTCGAAGTCGAATTTTTCATCTCCTCCTGGCATTTTTACATAATTCGGGGCTAATTGTCTAATTCTAAGTAATAATTTCTCAGGTAAAGGTGCATGTGCTTCTTTTGAGAAGAAATTAGGTTCAATGATACATTCGGATGAATGTGGTAGTGGGATTCTCATGGTCTTATTTTCCTCCTTTTGTTGGTTTCTTTACATTCATTTTTTTTATTTCTTTGATTTTGGGAACTTTAATCACAATTTCTTTATCATTCTCACTTTCACTCGATGTTGGTTCCTCATTTACTTTCTTTATCGTTTCTTTCACTTCTTCTTTTAATTTATTTTCATTGAATATTGCTAACATTGTTTTTAATTGTTGTCGAAGCTGGTTCATGTTTTCATCAAGTACTTTTTCGTCATCGTTGTATTCAGAAAAAATAATTGGGGTCCTCAAAAGATGTCTTGGAGTCCTTCCATGGAGCGGAAGAGGGAAAAACCTTCCTTCGTGCATCACCATTGCAAGCACTGCATTTTTGGTCGCTTCGGATACAATCAGAAAATCAGGGATATAAAATTCGCTTTCAACCAGATTTTTCTTCAATTGTATCGCATGTTCATAAATTTGCTTCGCCTCATCACGAACCATGATGAGCTCGTTCTTTTCAAATTTATAGTAGATAATTTTCATTTTTTATCATTCCTCCTTGTGCGTATTTTAGTCATTGATTAACGATCTTAGAATGGCATGACCTAAGAGATTATCGATAGCAAGAATAAGTGCAATGAGAATAATCGCCATTCCAACAGCGGTCATGAGCGGGCTTATTTTAGCGATAAAAGCCATAAACCGGATTGCTCGATTGGATAACTTACCCACTTTATAAGATACGGTTTTTTCGGTTTTCATCATCACACGTCCCAAAGGATAGGTTGTCATTTGATAATGTCTGATTAAATCCTTCGGGCTTAGAAGAGATGAGTCTGCAGCGTTTACATTAAATACCCAATCTTTAATTGCAGCAATCTTCTCCGTGTTACTGCCACCTTCATAGAGGTCTTGAACCTTGCGAAATCCTTCAAATAGATCTTTGAATGCTTTTTTGGCATCGGCCCATGTAATAGCGCCTATGAGAAGTAAACCCACAATGAAGGTAAACAAAGCCACAAAGATTTGCATAATGATCAATTGTGGAAGCCAATATGTTGCCCATATCATTAAAAATCCGGGCAAATAACTCGGCACCATGCTTACAACCACCATTGATGCTAAGCCGATTGAGATAACGATTGCTAGATGTTTCCCTGCTTCTAATGATTTTAATGGTTCCTTTTTGTAATAACAGAAGAAGATTACAAGTCCGATGTTCAATATCATAATAATCCAAACTTGCCATGAAATTGCAGTAAACATGTTGGATAAATTCAAATTATTGTCCCGAACCCATCCGGGAACATCGGTTCGGTACATTATCCATTCATATGATTGACTGTTATTGAATTCGTCAAAAATGACTATGCTTACATTGATTCTTGATTCATAAGGCCAATAGGTAAGATTTTCTTTGAAAACAAGAATATCGTTATTTCCTTTCTCTATGTAATACTCAAATGTTTCATTTATTATCGTAAGTTGGATTTTTAGATTTGTTTGAGCTCGTATTTCTGTTTGAATAAAAGGTGCTTGTGAATTTTTATATGAGCTGTAATGAATTGGGTATGTCGATTCAATCTTGGGTGGATAATTGATTTTTTGAATTGTGTATGTATAAGTTTTTATGTTTTTGGCGCGATCTGTAATGTTTATTTCAACATCATTGTTTCCCGAAGGCAAATCATTCCAATGGAAAATCTCGAAAGAGACCGAATTGTCTACCGTATGATACATTGTTTTGAATGCTTTGTGGTTTCCATATGAGAAGTTAATCGATTCTACATTCTGTTCATCAAATAGAAATGTTAAAGTCGGCGTGTCATTTCCGAATTTGGTAGGTCCATTGTATATAATTTTTGGAGGTGTGTTGTCAAAATAAAATGTAAATTCTTTAGTTGTAGTTGTTCCGGCTGCATTTTTAATCGATGCAATTATCTTACTCTTACCGTTTTGTTCTTTATTTGGAATTTCATACCAGAAATCGACTATCGGGGACTTGGGTAATGGATGAGATAATGAATAAGAGATATTATTCCACGAATTTATAAATGAATCTTGAATCATTTGCACATTATTTTGTTTGAGTTCAAAATTAATTGGCAATTGGTCAATTACAATGGTGCTTTCGAGTTTTATGCGGTTTCCACTTAAATCTGTGAACCAAATGTTGATTCCCCTAGTTCCATCATATTGTGAATTTGGTAAATATGAAGTTATATTGAAGGTCTGGTTTTGAAAGATTCCTTCATAAACAAATGGTAGCCCAAGATCAATCGTGATTTCAATTTTTTCTAATTTTTTGCTTGAATTAACATGAATTAATCCATTAGTATATTGAGAATGTTCGATCGTTGGGGCGGCTTTAATTACAATTAACCAAATTAGTTGGTTGAGTATTACATCATTCTCGCCTTTAATTATCAAATCCATTTGAAATATTTCATTGTTTGGATTTGGAAAATCGGCATTTGTAATTGTAAAAATAATTGAATTTTCTTGACCACCCGAGTTCTTTGTCAGAGGATTATACCCTGTGAACTTAAGACTACTCTCCTCTAATTTTATATTTGCCACTGTTGTGAATTTTATATCCCAAATCGATTCAGCATAATTATTAATATAGATTATCGGTAGAGTATTTGGTCTAACAATACCATTAATAGCAATCTCGTTGATAACAGGAATATCGTTATTTTTGATAATAGATATGTCTTTCGTAGCTTCGTAATAAAAGTCCTTTGCATGGATAGTAATCGTGATTTCATCGTTATTGGGCATACTTTCCCAAATGGTCGAATCAAGGATAAATGAGCATTGTCTCAATGGAGAATTTAATGGGGAAGGATATGGAATTGGAAATTGATTAAGGCCACTTTTAGATGTTGTATAATACAATTCATTGAGAAAGAGATCTTCCACTAGGAATTTTATTGTAGGAACAGATCCAATTATTCGAGGCGCATTAATTTCGGAAATAATAGGCACTGCACTATCGAGGAATATCAGATACGTTGTGGAATTGCGAACTCCGTAATTATCGATACACATGATGTTCAGAGAATAAAGCATTTCATTTAAATTTGGAGCATTAAATTCTCCGTTCGTGTTGTTGTAAATGCAGGTAACGGTTCGAGTTCCAGCTTTTAATTCGAAATTCCACGATTTAATCTCCTTATTACTCTCGAATTTTGTGATTAAAGATGCATAGGTACTATCTTTTCTTAATGTGTATGTATTCCCGGTTAAATAGCGCATATTAGAATCGTTTAATGTGATTTCTGGGACTGTTTTATTAACAAATTCTGTGAATGTTGTTGTATATTGATTTCCTAAATAATCTGTTACTTTAAGTGTTAAAGTAATAAATTTTTCTAGTGAATTTTTCATTAATTTTTGAATGTCAAAATCCGTTGTAATATTGATTTTATTTAGATCCGCGTTAAACACTCCTGTTTTTATATCAAGATCTAGATCACTCGAAGCGCGTAATTCGTATCTGAACGCCGTATTGCTGATTATATTATTAGGTGTCAGTTCAAATTTACAAATTCCATTAGCGAGATTTTCTTTATCACTCACAATATTAATCCCTGGTGCTTTTTTATCAACTTTAATTAAGAAATTCTTTAAATAGGGTGTCCCATATTGATCCAAAATTTTCAGAGAGAATGCCAAATTGAAAAGTGAATCAGGTTGAGAAATGATATATTGGTTTAATGAAGTCGTAATAAATGATAGAATCATGCCTAAATTAAAAGAGGTTATTGAAGATGAAGTATTTAGAAAGGTGGCAATGTACCATATCGGAAGAACTTTTTCATTATAGTTTTTGTAAGTAATTGATATATCAAAATTAGGTATAGAAGTGACTGGATCATTTAAGTTATTAGTTGAAGGGTGGATAATTTTAATATCAATTGCTGGTATGAATACTTCAATATATAATTCATAAAGTGAAATTCGATGAGCATTCATAGATTTATATTCAATTCTTAATTCTTTTACTTGAGGGAAATTAAATGAAGAAAGATCTATAATTTCATTAAGATTGGATGTTCCTCTTTCAATATTGATTGTTTTTGCTAGTCTTTCTTCATTTGTAATTGCATCTCTATAATATATATTTAGGGGTAATTGCGCTCTATCATTGTTTTCGATTTTGATTCGCATAGTAATATTATTTGTTGGTTTTGCAGAGTTATAGTACGCGTAAATATTGCTTATAGAATTTTGTGACCAAATTGAAAACATCCAAGGCGAATAGAATTCATAATATGTTGCATATCTATTAAATATTGAATTAAAAGAAGCAATGTATTGGATATTGTCAGGATGTTTTCGATTTTCTATTGAAGTTTGTGAACTTAAGGGTTCTTCAATTTGATAATGCCCAATGCTTGCAACTATTTGAGTGATAAATACCACCAGTATAAAGCAAAATAGAATTGATTTACTGTTCAACTTCATTTTCTTCTTCACCATTCCTTTGATCGTTTTTATTTTTATACTCTTGAATTTTTTCTTTCACTTGATAAATGAATAGAGCCGATTTTGCTCGAATTGTTTGAAAAAAGTTCGTTTTTCTAACCACTTTTTGATTATTATCGATTTGATCTGGTTTTAGATCATATTTTTTCATTACAAATGCACTAAACGCAATAAAGTTCCGTATATTTTGAATTGCTCTCAATACAGAAAGGGCTTCAATTTCATTTCCTTGAGAAGATAATTCAATGTACATTCCTTTTAATTTTTCAATATCATCAAATATATTTACTGCGCTTTCATAGCCTTGATAGCCTTTTTCCAGATAATTTAAAATCGTGCCGAATTCTCCTTTAGATGTATCGAATGCAAATGGAATGTATTCAGCAAGTTCATTTAATTCAACCGAATTTGATAAAATTCTTGATTTAATGTTCGCATAATTCCAAATCACGAAATCTGCAAATACATTATCTTTAAGATATTTTTTAAAAGCAACTAAATCCATTTTTTTTCCTCCTTTTTTATTGAATTGTAAATTTTACATTGGCGCCTTTTTTATTGGCTTCGGAAATTGTTTCTGGTGTTAGTAGTGCATCAAATTTTATTTCCTCAATAACCGCTGCATCAATTGGAATTTTTGCATTATTGATTTCAATATCTGTTTCTATTAATTCAGATTTCTTGGAGCCTGATACACCATTTACCGTAATGTATCCTTTAGATTTCGCATTGGTAGGTCGATATTTTATAACATTTATATTAGCGCCAGTATCTACTATTGCATAATAATCTCTATCACCAATTCGAGTTCTCAAAGCAAATGAAGGTTTTTCTGAATAATATACTTGTCCAATAACCCCTTTCACTTGATCCAAGGAATCGGTTTGAGTCTGTTCATTTTCTTTATTTTTTATCAAAGAAATTTGATTTTCGATCATTTTTATCTCTTTTTGAGTCAATTTTCCGGTACTGATTCGACTCAATAGATATTCAATTTCTTTCTTCTGCTTCATTTTTAATTCCACAGAATTTAATCCTCGGGATATCTTGAAAGAAATCGGAATCACCATTCCATCAATAATTTTTACAAATAGTATTGGTGGATACCAGTAATCGACGATTCTCTGAAAATACATTGTGCCGCTTTTACCGGGAAAAACAATACCGTTTTCATATACAACACAATTGATATCTACGAGGTTGTTTTTTTCATCAAATAAATACACCATTTTTTTCCCTCCAGTTTTTTTTTCATTTATATTTTGTTTTTATGGATACCCCTTATCTCGGAATTTAATTCCGATGAGTATAAGTGATACACCCACAATAAAAATAGCCATTAAGAACCATCCATTAAATAAAAATACAAAAATATTCATCGTATATTCCTCTTTTATTTCTTCTTTTTGACTTATTTCGATATTAACATTAATTAAATTTGACAAATCTGAATTTCCAGAACCATTAACTGCAATTATTCCGTAATAATAAGTTCCATTTGTTAATTTCTCTTGATATGATAATGTAGTAGTGTTTTTTAATGGTTGGAGATCTTGTACATTGAATAACAATCCGTTTGTCCTGTATAATAAATAGTAATCAGCATTCTCTGCTGCATTCCAACTTATGTTAATTTCACCATTAGATTGATTAACACTATTAAGAATCAATACTGGTGCTGTTGGGAGATACATAATTTTTATAGATAGAACGGTCATAAAACAATCCCATAACCCCGCTTTGGTGCCTTGATTTGGATTTTTCAAAGGAAAATCATCAGAATTAGTAGATCCTAATATAAAAATCATGTTCTCAGAGGCTATGATTGAAATTCCTTCATCCTTTTCAGATCCTGCTATAAAAGTCGAAACACTGAGTTTTCTGTCGGGATCAATTTTTGCATAAAATGCGGATTGTGATTTCAAAGTTGCATATAATGGATGTTTTATTGGAAAGTTAAAAGAATCTGTAGATCCGGTGATTATTATGGAATTCTTTGCATCAAATGAAATCGAGGTGATGGAATCGTTTGCTAAACCTCCGAAATAAGTAGAGAATAACAATAAACCTCCATTTTTTTCTAATTCTAAAATAAATCCATCGAAGCTTCCTCCATTGAACGAATTCTGAATTTCTTTTCGCAAAGGAAAATTAAATGATTGTGTAATACCCGCTATCGCGATTGAATCATTCGTTATAGCCAAATTGAATGCTTCAGTTATACCATTTCCACCTATATAAGATGAATATAATGGAATCCCTGATGATAATAATTTGAGTAAGAAGCCACTTCTAAAACCGGAATATTGTGTTTGAAAACCGTTCAAGAATGGAAAATTCGATGAGTCTGTTCGCCCGATAATATAAATTTCATTTAAATCATTGTCGACTTCAGAAGATGTTGAAACCTCGTTTCCGCTTCCCCCATAATAAGAAGACCAAATCAATGATCCATCATTTGAAAATTTGCTAATAAACAGATCATAGTTCCCGGATTTATTCATCTGGAAACCATTGAGTACCGGAAAATTCGCGGAAAGGGTTTCTCCACTGATAATTATATTATTCTCACCATCAACACAAACGGTGGTGGCGCGATCCACACTTGTGCCGCCTAAATAGCTCGACCATTCAATGGTTCCATTCTGATTTAAACAAATTATAAATGCATCTGTGCTCCCGTTTAACGTTTTTTGGAATCCATTTAATATATATAAATTTGTCGATGAGGTTTGTCCAACAATATAAATTTTTCCATCATTACCAATTGATATATCATTTACTTGATCCGTACTTGATCCTCCAATACAAATAGACCATTCTCTAACAAATGAAGATGAGTTAAATTTCATCAAAAATCCATCAGAGACGCCTCCTTTATAAGAGGAATTCAATGCACCACTTGTTGGAAAGTCTGTAGATTCTGTTCTTCCCACCATAAAGAGAGAATTATTATATATTTTTGATTTTAAAACAAAATCATTATTCTTTCCTCCTATATAAGATGAATATCTTAACTCATTCATTTCATATGATGAATTTTGTGAAGGAATCGGGTAAGAAAATGAAATTATTTGATTAATTGTAAAAAATGGAAAAATACATAATAAGGAAATCAAAATTATAAAAGGAATACTAAGAAAGCATTTTTTCGTTTGGAGACAATTGCGCATAACATAGGAATGACAAAAAAGAATAAAAATTTTTTTTTAAAAAAAACCATTTAAACCAAAAAAATCGGACTGTTTCGAACACAGAATACCGCCCCATTTTTTTAAATACATCCTACGTTTAGACACACATCTATACTCCATCTACCCATTTTCGCCCATTTCAAAAGATCATACCCTCACAACAAGAGTACTCCCGTCGCTCAATTTTAATTCAAAATCGACAGCGGCCACATCAAAAACATTCACCTCCATGCGAACAAATCAAAGGTCGTATAAACGCTTTCCTTTTAGATATACTCCGCATTTTTCAATCGGAGAAGATCATTTTCCTTTACCGCATAAAGTCCTCCGAAAATTCATATACAAACGTAAAAGGCTTAGGTAGGCCGTTGTTACTTCCGTATCTTTCTAAAAACGCCGACCATCTTTATAACGCCTTAACACATTATTGAAACTTTCGATCCTATTGGTTGAGATCAACGAAACTAACGATTCCTCCTCCTCTAAATAGTGATGGAGACTCATCAGTTCTGGATGGCCTTGAACAAATTTCATTAAGGTCTTTTTAAACTGCCGACTTGGTTTTTGCTTGAATCCCCATATTTTTTTCCCGAATTCTTGCAATGTACTTATCCGATGTTTGCAATACGATACAAATATACATTTCATTTTCAGATGATTCATATAGAGATTCCAAGATCTTGGTTTTTCTTTTTCAACAAGGTCCAACTCGGACTTGCAATTGAAAATTTTAGATTCCAAAGTCAAGATCGAAGAATCCTTGCCCCGAATCAGAGATTGAATACTGTTTATTTTCGTTTTAAGCACTTTAAGTGCTGGATATTTCTTCCAAATATGTTTACTATATTTTTTCACGTTATAGAGTATCTGTAAGCGATCGGGGTCGATGAGCAAATCCCGATATGTTACATCATAATAATATTTTGATTTCTTTGTGCTTCTCAAATTCGTTTGAAGGGTTTGAAGCCGTAATTTTAGGGATCGGATAGTGTTACAAATCTTCGAATATTTTCGTTTCAGCGGGTCGATCTCTTTGTAGAGCGTTCGGAGGGCATGGACTTGGCATTTGACATGCATTAATTCGTTATTATATTTTTTGCGTAGTTGTTCAATCGTTTTAGGATAAGCGGGTGCGAGATCCGTGATAAACGTAGAGATGTGCGGAAATCGTTGCAGCAGATCCTCGTAATGCGAAATTAAGGTTTGAGATTTGGCATCGGGAATCATTTTGAGTGCCAGCACATATCCGGTGCGATGATCTACCGCTTCAACAAACATCGTGCTGTCGCCGTGAAATGGTTCATCCGCTTCGACAACACGAACCATTGAACCGATACTCCTATCGAAATACTCTAAGATCATAGCCGCAAGGTTCACCTTTTTCACCATAAGTCTTTCAAGATAATATCTCGAAAGAGGAATCCCTTGTTGTGTCAGTTCATTTTCGAGTTCGTTGATGGATCGTGCGGATCCGAGATATTCAATGAGCATTCTTTGTATGTGTTCTTGTTTTTCCGTGGAAATCGGCGTTTCCCGCGAGTTATTTACTTCGTTCCAAAAGGTCTTTATAGTTTGTCGCGCGTTGTACCTTCGGGTTGCGTCCCTCCAACAATTTTATTGGACATTGTTTTTTATGGGCATAAATTATATGTGGACGCAATCCTACATCTCTTTTTTGATGTTCATCACACAATCTGATGCATGTATGGGAACCGGATTAATCATGCATTCGGGGTAACGGGTTGGTTTTGGTGTAGCCAGAATTTTTCTTGAACGATAACGTCGAGCGCGGTCGTCTCGTTAAAACTCATCTTGGTATTTGCAGCCTTGTAAAG
>CAZUTM010000126.1:0-13407 GCA_964623665.1 uncultured archaeon | reverse complement strand
GATTTTTTCTTCGATAGATTTCATTCTTTCTTTGAGTTTGTTCTCAAGAAGAGCTTCAAAATCCGGAGAATTTATATCGATCATGAAAGAAATATGAAAATCAAAATATTTATAGTTTCTCATAATTGATGTGAGTCATTTTTTGGTATTCAATATCAATTTTTTGCTGTACCACTAGTGTGTGTTCAATTGCGTTGATTATTTTAAGAAATTCATCGACCTCATTGACCGTTAGGTCCCGGCCTAATGCATCATATCTTCTGGAATCGAGCCATTGGGTCAATTGTAAAATTCCGCCAATTTCGAATTCCCAAACCCGCTTAGGGATATTATACACACAGAAGGAGGATTCATCGACAATATTTTTCTTTCCTTTTGTTTTCCGGGCATTGAAACAAATGGTGCCTAATTCTTCCTTTGGATCTTTTATCGTGGTTGGTTCGGGTATCCAATCAAAACGGTCTATACGAATGGGTTCGTTGTTAAAAATATGTTTATTTGTTTTAAACCGGTTAGTATTGAGCGTAATCGGCTCGACGAGCAAGTGGGTTTCTGCTAATTCTTTTCCAAGACGCGATAGTGATTCCAGTGGTTCGATGGAGTTCGGGAGAGGAATTCTCGGGAATTCTCTTCCGAGGACATCTCGATACGTATTTCGATAGGAGGGGCAATAAAGAATCGCGTAGATATAATAAAACAGCGTTTCTTCGCTTGCTCTTCTTTCTTGGTCGGTAAGTTCGGACCAATTCCAGTATGGAAGCCGCTTTAGAAATTCTTGGTTAAGATTAGAATGGATTGCAGGCTTTGGATGATTGAAATCATCGGGATCTTCCGATAGATTGAGGCGCAAGGGGAACGCATGGGAATGCAACCCGGATGCACCTTCATTACACATATTGTCGAAAATCGTGGTTGTGATGAAATAACTCGATGCTTTTCCAATCGCTTTGCCTCTGCTTTGCCGATTTACGATTAGGCAAACATTTTTTTGATGAGGGAGCATGTATTGCATAATACTATAGCGATGACTTTGCATCAACAGCGGATCGTAACAAATCCATCGCTTATCGAATCCTCTCCAATTCCATTCAATGATCTTGGTTAGAGAAGTGGAGAAATCTGCTTTTAGGATTTTTATGGGATTCCACGAAATTCTGGGTAGATTCGGAGGATTGGTTCCATATTTTTCGTAAAGATTTTTGATTTTATTTTCGACTTCTTTTCTATCGAAATCCATCAATTCGTGATCATGGCCTGTTTTTATTCCATTGATCGTTTTGACAAATATTTCGCAAAGATACGGAAATTGTTGGTATTCCGTAGTTGAATTCTCGACCGGTTTGAATTCCCAATCCAATGGATCTCCAACTTCTTGAAATGGAATGTTTTCAAGGGTAGTATTATTTAAGAAGGCTAATTTCAATTGAGAAGAACCTTTCAATTCGTAGTATTTCACCGAACAAGCCCAAGAATTATTTTGTTTATGGGATTCATGGTGAGGGGAAGGGTAGCGCACCGCAAACATTATAGCGATGCCGCAATTAACGTCAAAAATATTTTCGTCCTTTGATGCATCGTTGTTATTCTTGTCTTTTTTTTTCCAATCTCCATGGAGATTCATGATCCAGAGTTCATCAAACGTTCTTCGAAGTGACTTTCTCAGCCCTCGGGCGGCCATTCCATCGATATAAAAGTTGTTCGTAATGAGCGAAACAATTCCGGGCCTTTTCTCGACCAAATGTTGAGATAATCTTATGAATTTCCAATAATCATCTTGGGTTGAAGACAAGCCCCGAATCGGCTTAATTTTCGGTTTCCCGGGTTCCCTTTCCAATCCGGATTTATCGGTATACTCCTTAAGCAAAGCGCTCAATGAGGGAAATTCGTTGTTGCTGGATACACTATACGGCGGATTGGTAATTATTACCAACGGTTCGGCATCGTTCTTTGTGTCGAACCAAACACCGGAATCGGCTTCGAAGATACCCAAAGCATTTTGGAGATACATGCCCGACCTAAATGCATCAAGAAGATCTGGAGAAAATTTAGCCCCAAAGGCCTTCATCATGGTCAAAAAGCGGAACTCTCCAATCAGTAGAGGCACCATTTCGATATCGAACATCCAATAATTCGGTTCCCCATTCTCACGGCTTTGGAAGAATGTTGTTACCCATGTTTGAAAAGATTTCTTTTGTAAATCTTTGTTCAACTCGCCATTTTGAAATTTTTCAAATGCGATTTCGAAAAATCCCAAAGGGAAAGCAAGAGACCCCACGGAAGGATCCATATAATGCACTTTACAATCGAGAATTCCTTCTTGAGAAGTGAATTTTGAGCGAAGCAGAGAATTAACAGCAGAGACCATGAATTTCACCACGGGTTCTGGCGTATATATTATTCCTCGACCCTTTTTCCGATTTTTATTATAAATTGAAAGGAAACTTGAATAGAACGAATTGTTTAAAATGATTTCTGAAAACCTTGGGAGCTCAGCATAGTATTCTTTCAAAAACGAATCAAATGCGCGCAAAAATTTATCGGTGAGGGAAGGAGGACTATTCTGAAGAAATTCTGATAGAATCAGCCCGAACGCAGAATTGTCTTTTAGGGGGCATAGAAACGAATTCAATTTCAATTCGGGATTCGGTTCGTTGATGGAATTCGATATGGAAGGTGAACCATCAGCAGAATCCGATTTGGAGCGCGATAGATCGGTAGATTTCATTGTATTGAAGGAAATGGTTTCTTGATATTCCGGATTAAAAATTGCGGAAAGTTTGTACAATATCGCCAATCCGAGCAGCTCCACAAGATTATCCATTTTTTGTTCATCGGTGCAATTCAAGGACTTTTGGCCGGATCGATTGAATCGGTCGTAGATTTTCTTGATTATGGAAGACACCCATGTTCGGAACAGCGCTTCTTGGTCGTCTTTAGGAGAACTAAAAATATCGAATATATCTTTCTTCATAGTTCTCAAGATTTTGCAAAAATCATCTAAAAGCGCATCAAGTTCCATGAATGCAAAAAAGAATCATGAAAAAAAAATTCGATGGGTTATTTTACTTCAGGAAAATGAGCGGCAATTCCCGGTTCAACGTTCATTAGATTCAAGATGCTGTCGTTTGTAAGCATTAACAACGAGCCTTCGACCTTGGAACGCTTGTATTTTATTTGAATACCCACAAGGGTCGATTTTTTGCGGAATATTAAAATGATCCCGATAATCAATGGAATTATCCCAATTCCGAACTGTAAAAAAATAAGGCCGAGCAGAAGCAAGAGGATGCCATAACATACTCTTTTTCCCCTTGCGTCATATTTTTTCTTAATTGAGTTCACACTTTCGACACTGATTTTAGCGAATTCATATTGTTCCCCTTCGATTCTTCGATTTAATTGGTGCTTGATTTGCCGGTAAATCGAAGAATACAGCGTGATATTAAATGGAGAAAACAGAATAACGATTGCTAACTTTACCAAATCGAATTTCGTTGTTTTAGACGGTCTGCGAAGATAGACGCTTTTCGTTGTGATGATCATTTCAACATATTTCTTTCCAAAGGTCTTGATGTAAATAGCATGGATGATTAACAAGATAAAACCAAAAACAACAAACACCATGAACAAAGTCAGCGATAAATAGAGTGCTTCGGAAGGATCGGCATTTAGCTCTTGTCGAATTCCGGCATTCGTTACCCGATCAAGCATAATGAGAAATTTCAAAAACACGTTTCCTTCAACGGTTATCTCTCCGGTTTGATAAGCGGAAGCAGTCAGCATTAACGTAACAAAGGCGTACAATACGGCACGTAAATAATTGTCTGGAGACTTGTACATCACTAACAACATAGGCCAAAGAGGAAAGAAAAGGGCATTAAATACACGATCACCCACTGAAGGGTCATTTTGATAAATAGAGTATGTGATTATCGCATAAATTATCGAATAGAAAATTAACCCGGCGGGTTCCAACACGGATTTTTGAAAGAATGGTTTTTTCAATTGGTAAGGCAAAGATACCCAATTTGAAACTAAAGGAGTCTCACCCGGTTGAAACACAATCTCGCCTTTTTGCATGTTCACCCATGAATTCGAAACATTTTCCATACACATCATTGGATCAAACCCCGCTTTAAATATTCTGATTCACGAAAAAGGACATTTATATGTGCACATAAAAAACAGCGCAAAAAATCGCGTAAAAAAAACGCGTGGGAAAGAGTAATCCCATCGAATATCCACGTTACGCACGGAACATGAATAATATAATCCATCAAAACTTTTATTGCAGTTTTCTATATTAAATACGAAAAAATCTTAGTTAAAAGAATAGCGAAAAAAAATTATGAATTTAGGTACAATTAGATTACGATCCCTTTGTGAAATGTTTTCTCGACAAATGCATTGATAATAAAATCGAATGCTTTTTCCACATTCTCACCGGTGAAACTTGAGTTTTCGATATAATATTGAATTTTACAGCGCTGCATCAGTTCTCCAATAACCTCTTTTCGACCTTCCACATCTTCGGGCGTTTCGGTGTACAAATCCTTCTTGGTGCCCAAGAGCACCACCGGGATACTTCCATCAAGCGGAATTTGGGCTTGTTCTAAAACATCAATCCATCCGTTAAGTTTAATCAAAGTCATCATTCGAGTCAAGTCGTAGGCAAGAATTACAGCTTCCGCACCTTTGAGATAATCTTTCATCATGAATCTGAAGCGGTCTTGGCCACCGAGATCCCAAATCTGCATCTTTCCGGTAATATGAACCGAATCGAGCATAAAGTCTATCGATTTTGTGAAGAAATCGGATCCGATAGTCATTTTTGTTGAATCGACGAAGTATCCATTGATATAGCGATTTAACAGGGTGGTTTTTCCAACTCCGCCTTCTCCCATGATCGCCACTTTCTTCTGAATTACAATGTCCATAATCTATCAACTATGACTAGATCTGTGCACCTTTAAGCATCCTTTTTAAAAATTATTTCGACAAAATGTTGGAAACATTTTCGTAATCAATTGAAAACAGTTTCGTCGCAAATTGGAAAGTTTTTAGAAACATCTTAACAGACTCCCTTTAATTATAGACATTTACATACTTTAATTGAAGCAATATGAGCATTATCAAAATCGATATTGATTCGAAGAAGAAAACTCTTATCATCGGTCCGCCAGGTGTTGGCAAGTCCATTATCCGATTTCTATTGGTCGGGAATTTTAATACGTTCAATCAGAGCACTTCCGAAATAACGATTCATAAGGGCAAAGAACTAGAGATCATTGAGGAAGTATATGCGATGGCACCCCAACTCGAAAAGATTATCTATGTGACAAGCCCTGATTATTCTTTTGAGAATTTCTCTGTTTATTTTAATCTCTTATTGGAAAGGTTGTCAGATTTCAAGGATTCCTTGAATTATCTTATTCTAATTAATAAAATTGATTTGATTTCGGATTTGGAGGCGGAGCAGCTAAAACTGAATATTTTAATCGAGTTTGTGAATCGATGCACCATTGATGTGCAATTTTCGAGTTTCAAGGAACAATATCTATTTGAAACGCTCAAAGTCTTGGTAAATATCATTCAAAACCAGAATTATGAAGAGAATGCGATGGTTCTAATGATTTATTACGAAAAGCAATACGGAATCATTAAATCCGCGTTGGATAATAATGGAATAACCAAAAAATCCTTTTGCAAGCAGTTCTACTATGATGAATATTTTTTGGACCAAATATTAGAGCCATTTTTGGAATTGCGCATGGTAGATATAATAAAAGATATAGAAGGAGATTACATTTATCCCACGACTACAGGTCGGAATTTTTATAACAAATTAATCAAAGAATTTATTAGCGAAGTCAAGAAGTTAAATAAAGATGAAATTAAAGTGTCGACTAGAGAAAATGATATTTTCATTTACGGAGTTCTCTTTTCGGATGATGTGGGAAGAACGATCTTTCATTTCGATTATTTTCCCGATGCGCTCCTCCTTCTTTTGAAAAACCCGAACAATGAAAATTTCGATGTTGATTTGGTCTCGATGTTTATTAATGCGCTGCATAAGTTTGGAGCGGAAATCAATATCCACGGAATTCATAAGATGGAAATTTCTGGTAAAGAGATGATTTTCCGCGCTTACACCAAAGAAAAGATCACAATGACGGTGTTCTTTCCACCCGAGAACAAACATTTGATATTCGATGAAGATTTCGAGATGGTTTTAAACAAATTTTTGGAGTGTGACAAAGAAAAATTGAGAAAATTTTATTCCACCGGCTGTGTTTCTCAATTTCAAGATTGTAAAACCAAGCTCGAAGAGGTTATTTTTGAAATTCAAAAAGAAAGAAAAACCCTTTTTGAGAAAAAGTTGAATTCTAAAGCCGCGAAAAGCGATAAAAATTATTTATTGGAAGGTGAAATACAAAATGGAGTTTTATAAAAAAGTAGCAATAATCGGGGAAGGGGGCGTTGGCAAAACCACGCTGTTGCATCGGTATATGAACGGTAGATTCAACAAACACATGGATATGACCGTTGGAGTCGAATTTTTCACCAAGAGATTCGCAACAAATCAATTTGTTGGAAGTCTGTTGATTTGGGATCTTGGAGGCCAAGACCAGTTCAAATCCATCATGCCGGGATATTTGCAAGGATCCGATGGCGTGATATTAGTCTATGACTTAAGCCGGCTTATTACCTTGTTAAAGCTTCACAAATGGATTGAAATTTTGAAGAAAATAAATGTGCCCTTGGATGGAAGCATTCCGATTTTGCTTGTAGGATGTAAAAAAGATTTATTGGAATCTGGCGATGATTTTGAAAGCCAGAGAAAGGAATATATCAATGAAATTTATTCAGAATGCGCCATTATGAAATATATTGAAACTTCCTCGTTGAAAAATGAAAATGTGAGCTTGCCTTTCGATACGCTTATTGAATATTATCTTTTGAAGCAAATGCAAATCCAAAATGCGGAATGTATGGAACCTTCACCACCATCCACCTAATTTTCTACGATTGGTCTTTTTAAAACCACCACCATCAACATGAATGGCTAAAAACACACAGAATGCTTTATGCGTGCATTTTTTGAATTTTTTCAAGGTATCCGCCTTTTTTTGCTTCCCGTTCTATTCGAGATTATCCAAACGTAAAGCGTTTAAAAAGAATGGGTGGGAAAAATTACTTAGGCTCTGTTCATAGCACGTATATTCAACGGGAATGTCCCTTCCACCGTTATTTCATTATTTTTATGTTTCGTTTAATATTGTGCCTTGCACATATTCAAAGACAGATCAGAATATCACGACCGGTCCGAACAATCCGCTTTTTAGCCCATCTTTTTCAAATCTCAATGCTTTTGGATGGTAGGGGCCCAATTTGTGTTTCGGCCATAATTTATTCCATTTCGTATGTATATACCGGTTCGCAAAGGTATTTGTCACAATAACATCTAAATGATTGTTGCCTTCTCGCAGTTTATTCTCAATATTATATCGATAAGGAGGCCAGATTCGAATTCCCAAGGCATTTCCATTGAGAAAGACTTCAGAAATACATTGGGTTTCGCCTAAATCGAGAAACTTTGCCTTGTCACAAATATTTCGGTCGCAATTAAAAGACAGCTCATAATTAATTTCACCCGAATAATCTGCTCCAAATTTTTTTGACCAATCTCCCAATTCAACGTTGAATGTTTCCTCGTTTTTATCAAAATCATGGATAATTAACCCGCTTTTTGCGATCTCAAATGATCTTTTCCTTTTCGCTTTCCATCCGGAATCCAATTTCAAAAGAGGGTTGGAATCTTGTGAAATGAACGATTCGCCATCCTCCGCCTTGAAAAATACTTCGCTCGAAGAAAAGAGAAATATAAAAGAAGAGCCAAAGGTAAGATTCATGGGGATATTTACACAATGGGATTCTTTTTCTGTAGTTTTTAATTGCAGAATGGATCCGTCTATTGGATTGAGCAGATAACACAAGTTTGACTCATAAAATTCCACAACGGTTTGAAGCGGGGCAGTGCCTTCATACTGAATGAAATAAAGGTTGCCGAGATCAAGGGTTCGTCGCATTACATGCACAAATTCGTTATTTTTATCCTTTGATTTCAGCGTAAGTATTGGTTTGATGCGATTTTTTAATTCTTCATGCGAAATGAACATTGCTTTTGATAATGACGTTCTTAAAATGGAATCAACTTCACAATCAACAATATAGACAGATCCGCCGTTCTCAATAAATTGATTCAACGTACCAATTGATTCTTCACGAATCCAGCGCGTATTTGACAAAATAATCGTATAATATTCCATCGAACCCACGATCAATTTATTTTTCTCAATTTTGCATCCTTTTTTTGAGAGACAATCATCATCAATGAAATCATAATCCATTTGCTGACTAAACAAATATTCACAGAGAAAATCATAATTGGAGATTGTTGAGTGAACTTCTTCCCCTTGTGCCCAGATATCCCGAACCGGATAATACACCGCCACAGGAATATCGGGTGTTCCAAGCGATAAAAGATACGAAAGCCGAGCGATGTATTCGTGAACTAAGGGCATACCTTTCCAAATCGGATTATTGGGCCCAAAGATCGGCCGTTCTCCCCCGATAAACCAATCCGAATTGGAATACTGATACACCGCCAAATCGAAAAGCGTGATTCCCCGTACCAATTGATAATCGATGACCCATTTCATTTCAATCGGCTTCAATCCGGTGCCGTATACCGCAAAAGATTCGGACAATGCCCACGGTGTCCCATTTTGATGCGACACCGATGAAGCATACTTCGGAAAATGGTGATTACGCTTTCCCGGCCATAATTGCCGCCAAATTACATCCACGCCGGGGATATCCATTTTTCGAAACGGTCTCATATGATGACCATAGCCATGATAATACGCACCTATAGTTTCGTCTTCGCCATTCAGATGCCCGCCAGAAAGCAGTCCATTTTTATGACACCAATTTTGAATTTGCCCGAAATAGGCCTCTGCAAACCGTGAAGACCACCAATCAAAATAATCGATTCTCGTTCTTTGATCTTCATCGGTTTTTCCGCCGAATAGTGAATCCAAATGCTCCAGAACATTGTAACCGAACTTTGAGAAAAAGGATTCGGCTAATCCATCGGTCCATGCTGGTTTTTGGGCAATTTTTGGTTCGTCTGTGAAGATTAATGGAATTGTATTTCCAAAGTATGAATGGACCGCGTTTTTATATCTTTCATGGGTCATTTCAATGAATTTTTTTGTCGAATTCGGATTCAACAAATCGGGATACGAACCTTGTTTTTGTATCTCATAGATCGAAAACTTTGCGCGCTTCTCCGTGATTTTATATGAGGATCCAGGGTTGATGATTTTTTTCTGCATGCCGGTTTCGGTACGAAATAAGAGAATACCTATGAGCGCGTTCTTTGGAACATGAATCGTTTTTCCCTTCCATACCCATCGCTTTCGCATGAGAAGTTTCTGTTGAACAAGGTTCGGATTCTGCTTGACCAATGTGCCACACACACTTCCGGAAGGCCAACCGCCCTCATCATACAACCATACTGACATATCAACCTTCGAGGCGATTTCAACCATGGAACGATAGTATTCAAGATATTTATCACAGAGATATTCGGGTTCCAAACGTGTTGGCATGGTTTTAGGTCGAAATGACTTTGGTTCCGGAACAACCATTGGGGATAATGCATTATGCTCAGCCATATCTTTGATCTGGGCGATAATTTCGTCATGGGAAAGGGAATCATTCCATATCCACATATACCCGGGCCAATGAATAGAATCGGGTCGTTTAAAGTGCAAGAAATCAAAAGTTCGGGGAGAAGGATCAATCACAAAAAATGGAAACGATCAGTGGAATAAAAATCAGACCACAGTTGAATAAACCTCAATTATTAATTAAAGAATGGAACTCCGCTGCCCAACTTTTTAACCCATTAGGATTCTTTGGATAATTTCGATACAATCGCTTCAATTTCGTTCCTAAATTTATGCCCGCCAAGATTCGTTTAAATAATGCCCATCGCTTAAATCCTCGGAATGTTGTTATGAGAATTTTGGGTCCCGTTTTTGCTTTGAACGTTCTCCATGTTGTTTCCATCATTTTTTTATCAATGAATCCGTTTTCAAACATCCAATTGAATTCTTCTGGGGTTAATTCAACAAGAGTCTCTCCGGTGCCTCTAATCATGGCGAAATCAGCGCCAAATCCTCTGAAGAACGCAACATTGTATGGCCATAACGCTTGTCTCGAAAAATCGTTATTTTGTATTGCCTTAAGGATGACAGGAAGGGCAAGTTGGGCCGCATACATCCCCGATGCCATCCCCTCGCCGTTAAACGGTTTGTTTTGAAATGCAGAATCTCCAATCGACAAAAAGCCATCGCCAACCAGCGTGATGGGCGGAAAATCGTAAGGAACTTCTCCTTCAAGGACTTCTTTCACATCATGTTCAATCGAATCCAATTTTTGTGAGATTAACATTTCTCTATGATATTTTCGGGTAAAATCCCATCCTTTTAGTGTTGAGAGCCCCACCAAGGTGGTATTTTCCCCCGTTTGGTTTGCAAAGCCTTTATAACAACAGTAAGTATTGCTCCCTTTCGGAAAGTCGGATTTACAACGCCAATGTTCCATATGAAGAGAAAATATTCGATTTCTTCGCGCGATCAATTTTGGGATACCGCATTCTTCCGGAAGCAAATTTCTGACTATTGCCCACATCCCGCTACAATCAATCAACAAATCAGACCTTATAGGTTCCGACATCCCCGAAATATAGGCTCCGATCACTTGAGATCCTTTTATAATTGGAGAATCGAACGCCGCGTTATAATGAAATCGCACATTTCCGGTTTTCTCCGCTTCATTCGCAATATATGAAATAAATTCGTTCATATAGAGAATGTCTGTAGGGTAATCAATTGCGAATTTCTTGGATTCATCAAGAGGAACTTGCCACAGTTTGTCGAATGTTCCGATATAGCAAGGATGCGATTTCGGAGGGGCGGGAAGCCCGAGAATCGAATAATCTTTTTGATCGAAATGAATAATTCCAACGTTTTTCTTCACATTCTCTTTTGCGTTCTTCTCGAATACATCAACTTTGATTCCTGCTTCTCCCAATATCTTTGCAGTATAACAGCCCACAGGACCGGCGCCGATAATAACAATAGCCATTATGTTTCTCCAAATAATAATTTAAAATTAAATGTTTTTTAGGATTATTCTGAAAAATAGTGAGGCGTTTCAGAAATCATTGAAAATTTTACAAGATCGCATTTCGCATTGGTAAATAGCAATAGAAAGAAGGCAAAGTTGCATATATATAATACATTCACCGATTTAGAAAAAAATATTATTGGTGAAAAAATTTTGATTATCGTGTTGAAATCTCCACGTTTTCCTATACGTATATTAAACCGAAGCTATCAAAGATTGCTTTGGTAATCATAACCCCGATGGTATCTACTACCCACATTACCGGAAGCATATAAAACAGCAATTTGGTTTGCTCTTTCTCGCTCAACAGAAATCCGTCTTTTCCTTTTTGCTGATGAAGCCAAACCCACGTCGCTCCGAATACTCCTACAGCCCAAAACCACGCAATATAATTAATTAAAGGAACGCCAAACCAAACCGGCAATAGATTCTGATTCCAAGTCCACCATCTAAATCTCGTTGCAATCGGATCCAGCATCAAATCTCGCATCAGTCCGCTCGATGTGATGATGAGAAAGCCATAAATCACGGATTTCACCTTTCCTTCTCTGATGGTTGGAAAGGCCCTTGCGATTTGTTCGTAAAAGATGTAAGATATAAAGAACACGTTACACCAACCCAAATGGGTAGCCAACGGAACTTTGGAAACACGATAGCCCACCCCTCCAATTTCAAATAAATAAAGGATATAGGTTTCTTCCCAAAAATAGCCTTCGAAGCCCAATTCCGGAACCACGATCGGGCCTCCATTTTCTAAGACCATACCATATATCATTCCGATGCCAAAAATCTTGATGGTGGTGTATTTTCCAAAGGTTTTATAGCAATATGTGAACATAATAACCCATAAGCTCAAATTAAAAAATTCCCAAAATACGCCGAAATGCATCGGAAGCAGTGCATACTCGGGAGGATTCCACAGCGACAATAGAACCGAATTCATCGCTTATACATTCCCCCCTTGTTTTAATTTCAAGAGTTCCGTTTCCAATTCGGCAATTCGCTTGTTTTTATATTCCAAGTATTTACAAAATATAAAAATGAGGCACCAGATTACCGGGAACAAGAATAGAATTAAAATTCCTTGTCCGTACTGCGCAGAATTGAAGCCGAATTCTGGATCATTATATGAGATGATTGCAAGAAGGGTGACAATTCCTGGCCCAATTATAGTGTACCACAAGGCAAATTCCTTTGAAAGATCCTTTACAAATTGCGAAGCCATGTTAATATTGTGCATTTGCACTTTTAAAGATTACCGATTCATTGTTTCTTCTTCCCGAACAGAATCGCAAAGAAATGCTGAACCGTTGTAATTATAAACGTCCACACGCTTATGTATTTCAGCCATGGGATAGATCCCCAATCCGCTTTGAAAGTATAACTAGCCATGGCTATCAAATGGTTAGGCGGACAGCCTTTATAATAATTCCCGTATTTTTTAAACTCTTTTGCGCAATTTCCATAGACCACGGTTCGACGTTTCGGCAGTTTTTTGGCTTGTTCCTTTGTAATGGGCGGTTCTTTTCCGATGATGATATTCATTTCTCCAACTTTTGACCAATCCCAATGATACTTTTGCCCATATGAATCCATCATGGCTCGAATCATGGCCGGGCAGCCGGAATCGCAGACTTCACCGGCATAATAATGAATATTCGGAGCCAACCCATCCATTCTCACATTGGGCCTTCTAAACTCGTGCTTGCGTTGATCGAGAAGTGCTCTCGGAGATATTTCTACATACTCCAAAGAGAGCGGACCGTATCCACGTTCATGGAGCATTTTCAGATGCTGTATTTGGAAAGGATCAAAGCCCATAAGCTTGCAACATGTGGCATCTACGGCCAATCCATTATTCCCAAATATGATAAGATTTGTGGGATATGCGTCGGCAGCCATCGGGCCTTGCCCTTCGCCCGCAAAAATCGCATCCGTGATAACATAGTCCGGTGGTCGGAGTTGGTAAATATCGGCGATCAAGCCGTGCAACTGTTGATTATGATACTTCAACCGGGTTTTTGTCGTCAGAAATCCCATCCCATTTTTCACCGACAACGTTATATTTGCAAACAAATTGACTTTAAGTTTCGGCATCGAAACCAGGATGTCTACGTTCTTTGCAACAATTGGGTAATCCAATTT
>CAZUTM010000125.1:0-13490 GCA_964623665.1 uncultured archaeon | reverse complement strand
CCCTTGCCCTTGCCCTTGCCCTTGTCCGCCGGCATCAATTTTTCCAGCTTTTTGTTTTGCTTCTTCAATAATTCGATTTGCTTCGGCCGTTGCATCTTCGATAATTTTCTGCGCGGTCTTTTCGGCATCATCGATTAATTTCTGCGATGTAGCAGAGGCTTCTGCATTTTCGGATGCCTTTCGAGCACGCTCCAACTCCCCTGTGAGATATTCGATTTTTTGTTTTGCGTTATTTAATTCGTCTTCGATCTGTTTCAAAGATGTCAGCTTTTTCAAGGCTGCGGATAATTTAATTTCCAGACCTTCGATTTTCTGGTTCTTTTCTTCAATGGATTGATTAAGGGAACTGATTTTCGATTCATAGTTTTTCTGTTTCATGAACAATTCTTTGTTTTTCTCTTTCATGCTTTCAATTTCGACTTTCATATTTTCAATCAAAAGTGTTTTTTCTTCAACGGATGCTTGGTTAATTCCTGAATTAACGGTCTCAAGCTTTGCTTTCGTTTCTTCAAGTTCCTTTTTCATCTGATGTACCTTGTTCATCAAATTTTGTTGTTCTTGAGTTTGCATCATGGTCATCTCTGTGAGTTTGAGGATTTGATCTTGATTGATGAAATTCACTTCATTCAGTTCAACGACTTTTTTGCGCCATTTTTCCAATTCTAGGTCTTTTTCTTTGATGGTTTCTTGCAATTTTTGATCCGCTTGACCGACAGATTCAATGCTTTGACCACTTGAGGCCCGTAATTGTTCGATTTGTTCCTTAAGTTGCCGTATTTCTTGATCTTTTTTATTGCCCGATTCGATAGCCTCTTGGAGTTCCTTTCTTAGCGTGTTCTTTTCCATTTCTTCCATCTGTTTGGTCGCTGCTTGAATAGCAATATCGATATCAGGTTTACCATCAACTTTTTGAGTTTGACCAACTTTGGGTGCTGCTCGTATATCTTTTGCAGATTCTCTTTCTGCGAGATTGATATCAGAAATGGTCCCTATCGTAGATTTTTCTGCTGATCCGGTTTCCCCTTCTCCCGGCGGAAGCGGTTCGATTTCCCCCTTTTCCAGTTTATAAAAGTAGTCCCGTAAATACAAATCAAAAGGCTCATATTTGGGGTCGGTGGAGAGACCCGTTTCGGGAATTTCTCCTCCTCGCACCTTATCCAATTCGGGAAGCAAATCGACAGTTGCCCTTCTTAAAATGTCTTCCCATATCGTTGGATTTTCTTTATCCAAGAATATTGTGACACATTGATTTGGTCTCCCAATGAAGTGTTTTGAATCAAATCCAGAAAAGAAAGAAGCAAGAAGAATATTCTTTTCTTTGAGAAAAAGATAATTTGGTCTCATATTTCTCATACGATGGAGTGAATACACTTTATTTTGCTCGGTGTCATTAAACCCTAATCGTTTAGAGATGCCTTTTGGATATTCTCGGTCAACAAATGCACCCGGCTTTTTGTGAAACGAGAGAATAACGATTCCTTTCATTTTAATCACTCATTTTAACTTATTATAACCTTTGCGCGGAGAGATATATATCTTTTGTGTGATACTATGTTGGAAAAGAAGAATAACAATCTTTAATATATACTCGAGCTAATAATTATTCATGAAAGCAATTTTGGTGAACGGTAGTGCAAGAGTGAATGGAAACACAAAAATTGCGCTTAATCGAATAGAAAAGATCCTCCAAGCGAAAGGTATAGAAACCGAAATTATTGATCTTGCTATCAAGAAGCTTAACCCGTGCGCGGCTTGCTATAAATGCGCCAATGTTGGCAAATGTATTCAGAATGATGATCTGAATTCAATTATGGAAAAATTACAAGAAGCAAAAGCGATTGTCTTGGGTTCTCCGGTGTATTTTTCCAATGTAACTTCAAGAATGCAGATGTTTATCGAGAGAATCGGAATTATTTCGCGAAGCAACGGAAATCCATTGAAAGGAAAAATCGGGGCCTCGGTGGCGATAGCGAGGCGGCAAGGTGCAAACTTTGTGTATGCGGCAATGAACTTTTTCTTTGGGATCATGGAAATGCCTATTGCAACGAGTTCTTATTGGAACATTTTGATAGGTAGAGCACCGGGTGATATCGAGAAAGATGAAGAAGGCTTGAAAACGATCGACACGCTTGCGGAGAACTTAATTACAATGATGCAAAAATTATAATAAACATTGAAAAAAAATATAGACATTAGGGATATTCCCATCGAATATCCATGCTTAGGACAGAACACGGGTAATTTTATCGACCTAAACTTTTTTAACGTTTAATGTTAAGATGAGCCTAATTATTTGATTGATCCCGACGATTAAGACCTTGTTGAAAAAATCGTTTTATGGCGAGTATCCGCTCTCAAAATTAAACAATTCATGGATTCAAGAACTTTTCAACTAATTTTTTCATTGATGGACTTTCCTCGTAGTGCTTCTTGATTATTTTATCAGTTTGAACTCCGCGTGAAATTGATTCTTTAACACAAACATACAAGGGAGAAGATTTTACAAGATCTATTTTTTTATAAAGAAAAGAAGCAAGAGTATCGACATCGGTTTTATTTGAGTACAACTTATAAATGAATTCGATGAAGGATAATATCAGTTTAACCGGTTCATCAATAATCATATCATCAGGGTAAGAATACATGGAATATTTTAAATCATGGATATCTAAATAGCGAATTGCAAGAAGAGAGTCTTCCGTATGATCGCAAAAATCATAAAATACGCGAAAAATCTTCTCTTGATGAGTAGGGTCTAAGAGATTGTTCGTAATGAGAAAGATAAACCCGATAATCTTATAGGAAACGGATAGATCATCAATCAAATCAATAATAGCAGAACTCGAATGCTCGGGTTCAAAAACGCAGTAATATTCGCAAATCGCAATGAATTTGAAAAAACAAATATGGGTATAGGTGCTTTTTGAAGCGATTTCACGTCTAACTCGTTTTTCAAGAAATGATTTGTATTTTAGATAATCTTGAATTCTAGATTTTTCAGAATAAAGGCCAAATAATAGGCATATCCAAAATTCAATTTCATGATGCGGAATTGCCGTATGAGGAGAGAAATAGGTTTTATTTGTTTCCTCGATAAAATAATTATGATATTCTTTACGAACGCTTTGTATAGAGGCGATCAACTCAAATTCTTCGATTGCGATTCGTACATCCTCTTCATCTGTATTGAAAACATTCAATAATAGGTGAATCATGTCAACAATTGATTTATTTTTAAATTTGTAATAATTTTTTATTGAGTCTTGGAGGTGCTGAAACAGGTCCATAAGAAATTTTGAGGGGTCTTCAGCCGCGATATTCCGGTAGCGTCTTTGTTCTATTTCTACCGGTATATTCTTGAATAAGTTTTTATGACCAGGAGCATTTTCTTCTTCAAGCAATTGTCGTATGCTTATAGAATCCGGAAATATAGATGCTAATTCGAAAAACAAATTCTTAGCGTCTTTCGTCGAATTATTATAATATAGAATCACCGCTTTGAAATATTTTAATAATTGGTTTTTGGGGAACAAATCGATATATCCAATATATGCAATTCCTTCATGATATTTTTGAAGTTCAATTATCGAACGTAAAAAAAGTTCAAGAATCAATTCATCTGAATGTTGAATTTTAAAATATTTAAGTGATAGCTCATAAATTTTTTGATAATCTGCTAATTCAAGATAAATTAATATCAATAATCTTAAATGCGGTGGTGATTTTAATGTTTTAATTTTCTGCGTTAAATAATATAGAGCCGAACCCATTTTATTCAAGGAATAATAACTAAAACTTAACAGCCCACAGATGATTTCTAAATCGTATTGAAAAATCGGATTATCCAAGAGCGCATAAGCATTTTTAATTGCGGAAGTATATTTTTTAGTCATTACTTGCGCATACACTAATTTTAGAGCAATATATGCTGAAAGAAAATCAAAAACAATGTATATTTTATTTTGTCGAATTATAGAATAATCCAATTTCAAAAAATTCGTTTCAATATCTATAATTAGTCCTGCGAAAATCTCGGATGCTTCTTTAAACCTCTTTTTAAATAAATAAATTTCACCAATGGTGTTTTTGATAATAATATTCAGAAGATCGTAGTTTATTTCAAAAATTTGTAAAGCATTTTGAAGATAATAGAGTGCAGTTTCGAAATTTTTGGATATATAATTCAGAAAACCCACGCAAGCGAAATAATATTTGTCTGAAGCGTTTCTGAGTTTAAGCTTTGATGAACATCGTTCCAACGCGGCAATTGTTTCCGGATTGTTTTCTTGCCCAAGTAATACCAATTCATATAATAATATAGGCCGCAAATCCCTTTCTGTTTGAGATATAACTAAATCGATGAGATCGAAAAAATTTTGATATTGATTTTCATACATATAAATCATGGATAGAATAAGAGATGATTCGATGGTTCTTTTTTGGAGCAATATATTTGAAACAAGGAATTCTATGGCATATCGAGGGTTTCCAAAGAATACATGAAAGAAAGTGTAATTAATCATATTGTTATAGGACTCAGAATCAATCATGATGGTTTTATTTATATCTATAATTGCTTTTTGGATGTTCATTCCGCGAATTGAAGTAAAAAAATCATTGAGGTACTTATACGAATCCTTTAAATTAAAGATAGATATGGATTCATCCGTCCTTTTATCTGATAATAAATCGATATTCATTATTCTTTGATATATTTCATCCAGATACGGAATAAGTCGCAATTGTTTATATAACATTTTAAATAATTCAATAATTATCTTTGATGGATTAATTTTCATTTGAATATACAGTTGTAAGGCTGCTAATAATCGAAGATTTGGATATTTTAACCTTAGAAAATTAAGGTTTTCCATCGCTTTTGTATATTCCTCATCGTCAATATAAGATAAAATATCAATCAACAAAAACAAAGGTTCGTTAGTATAATCGATAATTCTTTTTGAAATGGTTAAGGCCTCGCTATGCAACAAAGTATCTTTCAAAAACACAGCGATTGTGAAATAATGTCGATACAAAGGTTTGAAAAATTGATCATTTTGGCTCTTGTAGACAGATTTCTTCGAATATGCTTTCAATGTATCAAATAATATTGAGAGGGCGAGTCTCTTGAATTTTGTGAATTTTAACGAATTCCAATGAACGGTCTTTATAAAGAATACCAATTGTTCGATTATAGATTCAAAGGATTCTTCAAAGCTAAGAGAATTTTGTTCATTTGATGTATTATCGCTAAAATCGGGGTTCAAGCAGTCTATAAATTCGATTCGGTTGATCAAATTAAGGATTTTTTTCATCTTTGGATTTGAAAGTAATTCCGGATTATATACTTGAAATTCTTGGTCTTTTTGATCTAGCGTTTCGTAAAATTGGTAGTTTTCTATGGTTTCAAATGATTCCTTCAAAAAGTACATAGTATTTTCGCTTATGGGTAATTTATTTACATCGATTTCATCCATATTGATTATAATTTTAAGGAATTCCAAAACATTTGAAATATCATCATCACGAGTTTTTGATTCTTCATTGATGGGAAGAAATTCCGATTCTTTATTGGTGTTTGTTAAATTATTTGGATTCGAAATATCTTTAACAATTTTATCCAAAAAAAACTCTCCTATCAAATTCAAATTTGATTTCGGTTGATTTGATGAACGGAAATCATCAATTTTTTTTCTGATTATATTTTCATCAATGAAAAAGATATCTAAAGCGTTTTGAACTAATAGAAGTCTTTTTTTCAAAACATTTAATGTTGTATTATTCATGAGATAGTCTGCTGCGAATAAAGCAAGATTTTGTCGTCTAAAATTACCTATTTTATAATAAAATTCGGATAACACGAACCAGATTTTGAGATTAAACGGATCCACCCTTAAGGCTTGCCAAATCCATTCAACGGCGTTTTGAAAATTTCCTTTATTGGATTCCAAAAACGCCATCTGAAGATAGCCTAAAGGAACATCGGGTAATTCTTTTAACACAATATGGCATAAGCGAGGGTTGACAGATTGATTGAAGATAAAATGATACAAGGAAAAAATAAAAAGAGATTGAAATAGCGCATCTTTTGGGGCTTTTATCATTAGATTTTTAAGGACGTTCATAGATAATTCGGGGTCTTTAGTATAAAGATAAATGGAATACATTAAAATGTTGAAGGAATAATCCGGCTTATAGTTATAATTCTCATACAAGGGTTTTCGATTGAATTTCTCGTGGTTCATAGCCAAAGGATCAGAGGAAAATTGAAATCGAGGGCTTAAACGCTCTTTTATTTGCTTAACCATATCAATATTTTTTAAAAAAGTGAAATCTTTTGAAAAAAGCGAAATAATATCGCCTTTATTGATTTTTTCTAATAATAAAATATCATTGTCTTCCAACCCGAGCAATTCATTGAATGCGTTTATTGACATCAAGAGAAAATAATCAAAATCAATCTCAGACAATACCCATTCTCGAGATTCGATGAGATCCCATATTTCTCTGTTTGAAAGAATCTTTTTGAATGGATTGAAAAGATTGTTGATCATATCAATTCGTTTTTTATCATACTCTTCCGAAATTAAAAATGAACAATCAAAATCATCGATTTTATGCATATAGTCTTGAATATCAATCTTTGATGTCTCGATGAATTTTTGAATGAACATTTCCGCTTTCGGATAGTTTCTATTTTTGAATTCAATAAAAGCTAAGCTTGCATACGCATGAGAATAATTCGGAAAATAATGAGTAATTAATTCAAGACTCTTGGAGTTAATCATCGAACTAAATATAATTTCTTTTGATTGCCTGAAAATTTCAAATAAACGGTCGATAATATCCAAGTTCTCCGGAATAAAATCGAGGATTATCCGATAACATTTGAAATAATCTTCATTGCGGTTTTTTTCGCGGTATATCTGCGCCAATTTTTCCAAATCTTGAATTATATGTTTCAAATAATAAGGATAATAATTATTATCTTTTAGAAAATATGCGATTCCTAATGCGAGATTGAATCCGTTTGCCGTATAATAGAGATATCCCAATCGTTCATAAATCTCCAAATTTTGTTTCTCGTGTTCTAATAACACCACTTTTTCATAGCAATACGCGGCTAATTCAGTTAATTGTTCGATAAATGCGAAATTTCCGACCAATCTATAAATCGAGGGATGCTGCCCAAATTTATCGATAATCTTTTCTAAGTATTTAATTTGGGCTTCAAATGTGCAATTTTTCATGGACTTTAGATAATATAATAATGTATCTCCCATTCTTTCCACCCCACGGTTTCGATTCGGGCATTTCGATTATATACCAGCACGGAGTTCAAGAGAACGATGCTCAATAAAAAATTATAGAGCAAGCCCTAAAAGCTTTTCAAAATCACTTTCGGTCATCTCTCTCCGTGGAGTTTAAATACACACGTACGGAAGACTCCTCAAATTTGGAGAGGATTTTATGAGTGCTGAAAGTGAACAGATTCCATTCGTGGGGGCAGATGCGCTTTTTAAGAAAGACTTTATTCCGCCGAAAATTGTAGAAAAGCCGAAAATATCGCATTTAATTCTGGGAACGCTATCGGATGCGATTGAAAATAATTACGCTTCAACAACAGCGGTATATGGATTGGAAGGTTCCGGGAAAAACCTGATACTTTCAAAGACTTTGCTTGATTTAAATAAAAAAATGAAACAGAAGAAATTCACCTCGGTGTGCATTGATCTTAAAGAAATAACAACATTTCAAGCATTGATACAAATAATTGAACAGATAATGTTGAAAGAGAATTTGAAATTCGATAGATCTCTCTTAAAATGTCATGATGGGGCTTATTTGATGCATATCATAAAAAGAATTTTTGAGAAAATTCCCGGAAATTATGTACTTTATATCAAGAATATCGAGTCGGGCAGCAATAAATTGGTGAATAAGTTAACACATTTATCGAAAAATTATAAAAATTTGAATCTTCTTTACACAATAAATTCGGGATTTCAAAGACAGCGTTTCGATGATTACACCAATTTGGATTTGAAAGTTCCCATAGGATTATATGAAAAAACAGATTTATATCAGATCACGACAGACCGATGCACCATGGCATTTCCTTTTGAGGTCCCTAGAATTTTAAAGGAATATCTCTTTGATATGGTCTCGGAATTGAATGTAAAAGTACCCAGCTCATATATCAACAGTTTGAAACAATTATATCTATCGAATTCGGATAAACCGTTCGATTCGGATGAAATAGTCCGAGGGGTATATGCAACTGCACCGGAGACAGAAATGAATTTTACTGGATTTGCCCAAGAATTGCAACAATATGAAATGGTGGAAAGAATCTATTTGGAAAATATTATAGCACATATGAACCGTCAGCATCAAGTCTACATTTCCTATGACGAACTTAGTGCGTGTTATAAAATCGCAACCGAAGAAATGGAAGAAAAATTTAACGAGAAAGCACTAAAGGATACAATAAAACGATTTTCGGAAATTGGATTACTTGCTCCTTCATCATTGAACCAAACCCGATATTTCGTGCCCTATGAACTCGCACAAGTACAAGAAATTTTATCGCTCAGTTTCGGAAAATGGTAAGCCTTATAGGGTTTATCTTCTTTTTTTTCAGAAATGCTTGAAAAACTCCATATGCCGCAATTCGAAATTAAAATGCCTCCATTGGGTCTTTTAATTGATTCGGCCAAGATTTCCGATGATGAATATTGTTTTCTATTCAATCAAGGGTTTTTTTTGTATAATTTGAAAACCAAAGTATCGAAATCGGAGAAACTCAAGCAACAAGCAATTTCTCTATCGGTTTACAATGAAAAAATAAGGATTTTTTGTAAGACGGCAGAAATCATTGATTATGATTTGAAAACCGGCAAGAAAAATGAATCCACAATTGAGATACTGAAAAATCAGCAAATTTCTACGATTTCAATATCAAAAACGAATAAATATTTTATGCTTGAAACCAATAAAATCATTTATTTGTATGATTGGTCCCTTAACCTTATGAAAAAATATCCATATCATTCGTTTCCTGGCTTTTCAATGAAGGAGATCTGGAATCGAGGAGATACACACTATTGTTTGCTTGATCCGGAAAAAAATTTTTGCGTTCATGAATTGTCCACCGATGAAATTTTCTATTTGACACACGAAGGCTTTAAAATTTATTCATTTCATTGGGATCGAAAAATTAACACAAAGATTTATCTTGGAAAAGAAAATTGTATTGAAATTTTCGAAGTTTATAAGAAAGAATTACTCGATGTTATTGATGGCCTAACATCTCCCGCTGAATTGATCGATACCCATCCCGACCTCGGGTTAATTGCCTATTTGGAAAACGGAAAAATCATAACAGCGAATATGAAAAGAATCTCCAATAGAAACGAGAATTTCGATAAAAAACTAAAAACATTCACCTTCAATTGGATTCCAAATACATATTTCCTTATCATTCAAGATTTACTCTCCAGAGAAATTTATTTGTTAGATTTAATTGAAAATAAAATTATGGAATTCAAAATTAAAGAGAATAAAAATTTCGACTCAAATTGTATCTCTTCGGATTATACTGTGGTGTTTCAGTTTAAAGCCTCTTTGATTTTATTAGATCTAAATTTTGCCATTCTGGAAAGAATTAAACAAATTGATGCTGCCTTGATCGAATTTCTCACTTCACCGATTGATATTCCCCATCTTCTCGATAAGATCCCCGAGATCTCTGAAAAAGTAGGAGGGTTATTTGATAATTTGAAAAAATATGATAAATCGATTCGCGCGATTGAATTTATCTTGGAAATGTGCGATAAAAATTTCCGGTCGATCTTTCCAAAATTTCATGAGTATTTCACGCACCACCCAGCAGAATTTCAAAGGAAATACGCGGATGTAAAACAAAAATTGTTAATGCAATTACAAATAGAAATTGAGTCAATCAAGGAATTCATTGCAGAAAAAGAAAAGGAAAAGCCAAAAGAAAAGGAAACCCAGACCGCAGAGCTCTTTACAATCAAAAAAAATATGTATTTGCTCCAGCTGCTCTTTCACAATCTTACAAAAATTGTCGATAAAAATGCGATAAATGCAAACATGCCGATGTTTGATTTGGATGATTTTATATATTGAAGAATCGAAGAAGTCTATCAAATTTTTAGAAGTCAGAGCAGAAAAGGTTTTAATTTGAAAGCACCTAGTTCTTTTCGATGAAGATTATCGTAGATGAAAAGTATTGTAAAGGATGCGCAATTTGTGTGAATATTTGTCCGAAAAAGGTTTTCGATATCAGCACACAGATTTCCACCGGTTACAATATCTCTTCACCAACCCGATCGCAAGATTGTATCGTATGTCGGCTTTGTGAAATATCTTGTCCCGACTTTGCAATTGAAGTGGTAGATGAAGAGACTTGCGATGAGATGTGGGCAGAAAAGGGAATAAAGGAGGCTTCTGAATAAAATGAGTAAATCGGAAGAAAGTAAAAAAGAGAAAGACTTGAACGATTCAGAATTAATTCAATCAATTGATAGAGTCAAATTTACGGTTAAAGATTTGCTAAAACCGAAAATTCAGTTTGCGAGTGGTAATGAGGCAATTGTGTATGGCGCGTTGCTTTCGGGTTGTAAATTTTTTGCAGGCTACCCCATAACTCCAGCCTCAGAAATAATGGAACTGATGTCTTCTTATCTTCCCTTATTGGATGGAGTATTTTTGGAAATGGAAGATGAAATTGCGTCGATTGCATCGATAGTTGGAGCGAGTTGGTCAAATATAAAGACAATGACAGCAACCTCAGGACCCGGATTTTCATTAATGCAAGAAAATTTATCTTATGCGATAATGACCGAGACGCCTTGTGTGGTTGTGAATGTAATGCGTTCTGGGCCTTCAACCGGCCAACCCACTTACCCCGCACAAGGAGATGTATATCAATCCCGTTGGGGATCGCATGGAGATCATTCCATGATTGTGTTAGCGCCAGCAACAGTTCAAGATTGTATCGATGTAATGATTTTGGCATTTAATTTCTCAGAAAAATACAGAGTTCCCGTTGTGGTGCTGTCCGATGCTTCCATTGCACATATGCGTGAGAAGATCTCAATTCCAGAGTATGACGAGGTTTTTCGGGTGAAAAGACCGGAGGTTACCATCAAAACGAAGTTATATCATCCATTCAGAACAGGGTATTCGCGTGCTTCAAAAGTTCCGGAAATGGATCAATTCGGCAAAGGATATCGAACATTTATTACCGGTTTGACCCATAATGATATGGGATTCCCCGCAACCACCGATTACAAGGTTCATAAGGAATTAATTACCCGACTATATGAAAAAATCACCACAAACAAAAAAGATATTCAAGTCTATGAAGAAATAAATACCGAAGATGCTGAAGTCGTTCTCGTTTCATATGGAATCTCATTCAGATCTTGTATGGCCGCTTATGAACTCATGAAGAATTCTAATATTCAAGTGGGAGTCATAAAATTAATTACATTATGGCCATTTCCCAGAGATTTGATTTCCCAAATCTCGCGACGAGTGCGACTAATCATCGTTGTTGAGATGAATATGGGACAGATTGCGCATAAAGTTCGGGAATATTCCTATGGAAATTGCGAAGTAAAATTGGTCAATGAGATCGGCGGACATCATGTTGAACCTCAAGATATTATTCGGGAGATCGAAGGAAAAGATTTCGATCTCACACAACCCATGTAGGAGGCTTAAAGATGAGCGAAAAACGTGAAAAAAGCGAAAAAAATGAAAAGAGCGAAAAAAGCGAAAAAACATTAGAAAAAAAAGAAAGAACGAAGAAAAATGCGTTAAGAACTACCTACCTACGAGATAAATATTTACGAAAAGGGATGTTGCCCATGATATTTTGCCCCGGATGCGGAATCGGGCAAGTAATGAATGCAATGGTGCGTGCACTCGAAGAATTAAAAATCGATTTGGATAATGTAGTGTTCGTTTCGGGTATCGGATGTTCCGGAAGAGTTCCCGGCTATATGAATGCATCAGGGATCCATACTACCCACGGTCGTGCATTAGCATTCGCAACGGGAATAAAATTAACGAATCCCAACTTGAAAGTAATCGTTGTAGGCGGAGATGGCGATTTGGTCGGAATAGGCGGTAATCATTTCCTACATGCTATTCGTCGAAATTTGGATGTCACGGTTATTGCCATCAATAATTTCACGTATGGAATGACTGGTGGGCAAGCATCCCCCACAAGTCCCTATCGTTCCGAATCCGCAATCGGATTGGTAACCGAATATCCACTCAATATCTCGGGATTAGCGGTGATTTCGGGTGCATCCTATGTTGCACGATATACTACGGCTCACACGGGCTCGCTGATTAAATCCATGAAAGAAGCATTAAGCAGACCGGGCTTTTGTCTTGTAGAAGTGCTTTCGCAGTGCCCAACAAACTACGGAAGGCGAAATAATTTAAGAACTCCAACGGATATGCTTAAGTGGTATAGAGAGAACACGATTTTACAAAATACAAAAGGAGAACCCGTCATTCCAACAAGAATTACGTTCAATCCCGGAGAAAAAATCACCATCGGAGAATTTATTAAAATAGAGAAACCGGGACTCATCGACAATTACCGAAATAAATGCAGAGAAATGAAGCAAAATTATATCAAACGTTTAGAAGAGCAAGAACTCGAAATTTTACTCCATCGCATTAAAAAAGAAGGCCAAGAGCCCATCGAAATTAGTGAACAAAAGAAAGGGAGGGAAGAAAATAATGAGCGCAGTCAATATTAAACCGTTTCAAACGATAGATCGGCTTCATGAAATTCGTGTCTCCGGACTAGGAGGCCAAGGAGTAATCTTAACCACGCATATATTAGGCGTTGCGGCGATGTTTGAGGATCTCGAAGTCATGCAAATTCAAAAATACGGTCCCGAAAACAGAGGCTCCAAAGTAGTGTCTCATTTGCTGGTATCACCAAAAGGAAATAAAATTTGGCTCCCGATAGTGACCAATCCCACCTTCCTTTGCGCAATGGCGCAGCTTGCTTATGAAAAATCCGCCCGTAAGGTCAAGCATAAAGGGATAATAATGTACGATGCTTATACGGTGAAACCCTTTGAAAATATTGCCGATGTGGTTCAAATTCCGTTTCCGGGTTCCAAAATCGCAATTGAATTAAAGAATAAATTGGTAACGAACATCGTATTCTTAGGAGGAATGCTTGGAATCTTCGAATTTATAAAATTGGAAAGTGTTGAGCGAGCAATTAAACAAGTTGTAAATCCGAAATTCCATGATCTCAATGTCACCGCATTAAAAACGGGCTATGAAACGATGAGAAAAATCTTGAATCAAAATAAATGAAATCAACGAATTCTAAAACTAAAAAATAAAAAAATTAGGGTGCTTTTTGGTTTTCCGTTTCCTTATCGGGCGTATTTTCCTTAGCAATCCTGTTCCGTTTCTTG
>CAZUTM010000124.1:12398-13611 GCA_964623665.1 uncultured archaeon | reverse complement strand
AGAGAAAAAAGTGAAAAAATTGGAAATCAAGCGTTTTCTTCAAAACGGTGCCAGTGTTGATTATCAACGCCGTAGTATTTTAACCCGTGGGGCGATTGTGGAAACCGAACTCGGTAAAGTTAAAATTACAAGCCGGCCAGGCCAAATCGCATCACTTTCCGGTGTTCTTATCGAATAATCACCACCGAATTCTGTACAGCATAATTTTTTATTTTATCCCTCTTTTCTTTATTAGGATTTATCGTTCGCCGAATTTTGGCAACTATTATTCCAGTTGGGGCTGACGTTCTTTGCATGAATTCAATTTTGCGTATAAAATCTTTTCCATTGCGATCCAAACTGCCGAAACGTACCGTGCGAAAAAAATTAAATCGGTTAAATTGGAAATCGGTGATTTCACCTTGATTGTGCCCGATATTCTAAAATATTCATTTGAAATCGTTTCCAAAGGGAGTATCGCTGAAGGTTCGACTCTAGAAATTATTAAAAAACCCGGGATGTTGAAATGCGAAATCTGCAAACATGAAAACGAATTATGGCTATATGATTCCGATGGGAAAGGCGAATTTACAGATGATCAAGGCAATAAGTTTACCAACCTTGCAGAATTGGGGATCACACTCTTTAAATGTAAAAAATGCGGAAGCACTAAAACCACGCTTGTCGGAGGAAAAGATACAAAAATTGTGAATATTGAAATTGAAGAATGATTTATTATTCTTCTTTCTTTTGTTTATCTTTCACGCTGTCATATTTTGCGTATTTTCCGCCTTTTCCCACCTTAATAATTACTTTCGATTTATTGCTTTTCTCTTTCGCTTTTTCTGTTATGCGGTACTTGTAAGCTTCGGGTATTTTTGGCGCAATGCGCTTGATAACATCATATTTCTTAAGATTATTTGGTTCTACAATGATCCTTCCCGCTTCTTCCCACCACGCTGCGGGGAATTTCGGATGAGGATCCAAGAAGGTTACAAAACCTGCCCGTTTCGATGCCTCAAACACATCTTGAAGGGTATAATTAATAGATGCTTTGTTTTTAGAAATTCGTCGGCCCATCTTACGTGAACGGTTTTTATCAAAATATTGAGGCCAAATTACAAAACCAGTTTTTCTTCGCATACCAAAATAAAAAATTATTGAAAATATAAAAAATAATGTTTTTCAGCGAATTTCATTTGAATTTTTTGTTTTTCAGCGAATTTCATTTGAA
>CAZUTM010000124.1:10902-12298 GCA_964623665.1 uncultured archaeon | reverse complement strand
TTTTGTTTTTCAGCGAATTTCATTTGAATTTTTTGTTTTTCAGCGAATTTCATTTAAAATCTTCATTTGAAATTAGGCCACCTAATAATCCGCCAACATTGATCCAAATCAAGCCGGTCACCAATTTTCCCGTGGTGGTATAAAACCCGATTGTGAACATTTGTGTGAGGTCTGCACCCGCTAAAATCATGAATATCACAAGGAAAATTACCCAAAATGAAAAATATCCCATCGACATATAGAATCCGTATCTTGGTTTTCTCATAAACACTCCGCCCAAGAAGCCTGCTGTAAACCATGCGAGAATTGCGGGTAATACCACCGGGTTCGCCAAAATCTGTGCTAATCCCTCATTTTTCATCTTTTCAAATGAAAAGAAATACCACCAATCACATGAGAATGCTGACGCCCACAGAGAATAAAGGCCCTCAAAGATTTGCCCTTCTGCAAATTGAACCTCAAAAATGAATTTTAGCGTAATTCCTTGATAATTCATTTGCGAATAGAAATAGACTCCAAAAATCGAAAGTATCATGGTTAATAGAAATCCGACAATTTTTCTCCACCGATTCAATTCCTTGCCCCCATACCTTTTTCTTTTCTTGATTGCTTGTTCTAAAGAATAAACTTTTTTTCTTATCTTTAATATGTAGTTTTGAAGTTAAATGATTTCCTCTACAGAAGAAAAAATATTGAAAATTTCTACGCTTTTGCTCGAATTGATCTTTATTGTCATAGCGATTCTTACCGGAATTCGACTTATTTTATTTGTATCGACCAACCCAATCGAGAGCCTCAATGAAATCATTAGTCTCCCGAATTTTGGGTGGTTTCTCGGTTCACTTGCCGTTGTTATTTTCGCGCCGAGCATTTTGGCATTTGGATCCGCACAATCCGCAAAATTCATTAATAAATTTATGGAAGAGAAATTTCGCACGCAATTTTTCAGCAATGAAGGAAACAAGCCTGCATATAATCTCTTGGAATTGTCTGTGAAATATCGGATTCCAAAAGCGCGGATTAAAGAGTTGATGGAGATGTTCGTGTCGGATGGTCTTCTTAGAGGCAGATTCGAGGGCGTCGATGATACCGAGGAGTTTGTCGTTGAGCGGGATTTTGAAGTGAAAACAATTGATGAAAAGCGCAAAGAAATCTTTGAAAACGAGATTCTTGAGTTTTTAAAACCGTATAAAGTAATTTCGCTTCAAAAGATCGCGCATGCATTCAAGCTTAGTCAAGAGTATGTAGAAAAACAGATTACAAAACGGATTACTGAAAAAAAGATTATCGGATTTATAGACAATGATACTCTCTTTAGGGATTTGGGCGTCATGATGCGGGAATTTTCTGAATTGGATTCGTGCAAATATTGCTATAATAAAATACTCAAGGGTTC
>CAZUTM010000124.1:0-10892 GCA_964623665.1 uncultured archaeon | reverse complement strand
CGTTTTGCGGTAAACCTACTATGGAAGAATAAATCCGTATTACCCGTAGAATCGCTTAAAAGATTTTCGGTTTCTAGAAAACGAATGTTTTTTTAATTTGCAATGGCTTTTTCATTTATTCTTATTGAATCAATTTTCAAAGAAGTGAATGTTATGTCTCAAGAGAAAAGTTCTGTAGAATTGATTTCTTCTGAAGAAAATCAGAATAAAGAGAATTTTCTGATCGATCGGGATAAGCTGCTTGCTGCGGGTATCCACATCGGCACCAAATTAAAAACCAATCATAGTGAAAATTGGATTTATCGAACGACAAATAATGGGTTATATGTAATCAATTTAGAAAATACCGATAAACGCATTCGGATTGCTGCTAAGTTTCTTAGCAAGTTTGAACCTTCAAAGGTGTTGATTACAAGCGTTCGTCGATACGGAAAGCAACCGGTTAAAACCTTTGCAGAAATTACAGGTGCGACTGCCTTGTACACTCGGTTCATCCCGGGAACATTGACCAATCCTCAAATTTCTCATTATGTGGAAGCGGATGTATTGTTTATTATAGATCCCCACGTAGATAAACAAGCATTGAGCGAATCGGTTAAGGCAAGAATCCCGGTGGTTTCTCTTTTCGATACCGATGATCGATTGGAAAACATCGATTTAGCCATTCCCAGCAATAACCGTGGTCGTAAAGCATTGTCCTTGGTTCTTTGGTTGCTTGCCCGACAAATCCTGAGAGAACGGGGTGAATTGGGTGCAGAGGAAGAGCCGAAATTTACGGTTGAACAATTTATGGCTAAATTAACCGATGAAGAACAAGAATAAAATTTTTTCTGGATTAGCAACCTTTTTTTTGACTCCATTGTTTTTCTTTTCAGTTCATGAACGAAAAAGAATTTTGGGATTCTATCAAATCGATGGATCCGAACAAGGGAATACGACTTTTATTTATTTGTAGTGGGAATATTTGTCGATCGCCGTATATGGAGCTTCGTTTCAAGGATTTAGTTCAAAAATCTGAAAAGATAAAGAATAAACAACGCTTTATCGTTTCCAGCGGAGGTTTTATAACACAACGGGACTTAATCAAAGGGCATCCATTTACACAACGTGCTCTACTAGAAAAAGGCGTGGCCAAAGAAATAGTGGATGGATTTGAATCGAGAAATCTGAGAAAATATAAAGACGAGATGGAATCTGCATTTGCAATCATTACGCCATCGGAAAAAACGAATCCCCTTGTACCCGAAAAATTCCAAAATAAATTGGTTTTCCTCTCCGATATATCCATTGGAACGCGAAAAGAAACGGAAGATCCGGTTCGAATCCCGGAATATGAAGAATACAAAAAATATATTGATGAATTAGAAGATATGCTTCTCAAATTAATTAAAAAGTTCGAGGAAATTGGATTCTAATGGCCAAAGGCGTTTATTCTTGCTTCTTTAAAAATTCCACGATCCTTTCCTTTTTTTTCTTGGCCGTCTCATAAGATTCGAGGATATTCTTTTCCATGATTTTAATATCTTCGGGTGCCCGTTCTCCAATGAGCTGCTTTATTTTGGTATATGCAGATTCACGAAAATGCGGAAGGAATTGCGAAATTCCTTGATCGGTTATGATCTGAATGTTCCGATCCTCTGTGACCTCTCCAATCTTGTTCATTTTAATGTTTAATTGCTGACCTAAGGATAATAATGTTGGTTGAATCTCCGCATCGCAAAATATCAAGAGTGAATCCAAGGAAACGCCTAAATAATCGATTTTTTTCTCATTAAGTAGTTTTAAAACTTTGGGGTTGACCAATTCTCGTATTTTTTTTTCCTCGACAATGGCCCCGAATTTGGATTCTTCAGAAATTTCTCTCAAATCGCCTCGCAATCCCCCATTGGTAACATCAGCCATACAGTGAATACGGTTCAAGAGATCTTGATCTAACTCAAGAATAGCCTTTGCAATCCTAAGAAAATTTAAATTTATGGTTTCTAAAGCGGTTTCATAGGATCCTCCATATATTGCCGAAGTGGAAATCGTGCCGCCGCCCGCCCCTTCGGTCATTAAAATGATATCGGCTTTTTGTATGTTTGATCTCAAAAATAATCGCTTCGTTATTCCAACTGCAGCAATTCCCCCGGTTATCCGATCCCCTATAACCATATCCCCTCCGATTCGAAGAGTGGATCCTGCAGTGATCGGCACGCCAGCAACTTCAGCCACCGTGGCCACACCGGCAGTAAAATCGAAGAGTTTAGAGATATCCGCATCATCGCCTAAATGAATATCCACCATAATAGAGATCGGAAAAGCACCTTTTACCAATAAATCTCGAAGCGCAGCTCGGGTAACATGAAAGGCGGCCAAAAAAGGAAAATCGGAAAGCCTTGAATGCATGCCTTCCATCTTTGAAACAATTATACCGCTCGCATGATTTGGGGATACCTCAACCGCACCGCAATCATCTAACGATTCTGGCGATACCATCGGCTTTATTGAAGTCGAGGATAATGACGCAATTAATTTATGGACAAAAAAATCACCATACCCTCTGCAGCCCACACCAAAATCGCCCATCGTGACCTTTGAAGGCTTTGTTATCGTAATCTCTTTCAAAACGGGATGAGCTGAAACGTCTTCCTCTTTTATAGAACTTCTTTTTGCCTCCTCCAACACCGCTTTCGACAATTGCCTTAAAAGATCGGGATCCAAGGTTTTGTAAATCTCATATTCGGAAATAAGTCTATCGATGATTAAATCATCTGATACTCCCAATTGTAACAATCGTTTTGTTAATCCTTCTAAATCCATTGCTTTCGGGTATTAAAAACGCATCAATAAAAATATATTTTATGGGGCGATTTTAAGATTAATGCGAGTCATTGTTACCAGTCCATCTCGAATCCATTTATCGCTTATCGATTTAAACGGCGCGCTCGGAAGAATTGATGGCGGAATCGGCTTTGGGGTATCGAATCCGAATATAATGGTAGAAATAAGCGATGAAATCCAAGCCAGAGATTCTCCCATTATCGAAACAAAAGAAGAATACAAACCCATTATTCAAAATATCATCCAAACCATTCAACTCAAATATAGAATCAGATTCGAAAGGCTGAAAATCGAAATAAAATCGATATACAAACCCCATATTGGACTCGGTTCCAAAACTCAACTTCTTCTAAGCATCGCAAAAGGATTATGCGTACTGAAAAATATTGATTGTACCGGCTATGAACTATGTTCGATGGTCAAGAGAGGCGGAACATCCGGGATAGGATATTCGGTATTTGATAAAGGTGGCTTTGTTTTAGACGCCGGACATACCTTTGGCCCGAACCGAGAAAAGCAAAGCTTTCTGCCGTCATCGGCTTCAAATGCTCCCCCGGCGATGCATCTTCTTCGGTATAATTTCCCGGAATCTTGGAAAATCATTCTTATCACCCTTAATGTCCAATCAGGTGCATATGACAAAGAAGAAATCAACATCTTTCAAAAATATTGTCCGATCCCGCAAGAAGAAGTTCGAGAAATAAGTCACCTTATCCTAATGAAGGTTCTCCCCTCGCTTCTCTCAAAAAACCTCGCAGATTTTTGCGATGGTATCATGTCGATCCAAAAAATTGGATTTAAGAAGATCGAAATCTCTTTGGTTCATCCGAAAGTCAGAGATCTTATCAAATATTCTTTAGAAATAGGTGCCAAATGCGCCGCACTTTCTTCATTCGGTCCGACCATTGCAATAATTGAAGAAGATTTAACAAAGATCTCCGAAATCGTCGAGAAAATACGATTTAAGTTTAGAGATTTCGACCCCGAAATCATCATCACGACCGCCAATAATGATGGGGCAAAAATTGAAAAAAAAAAAGATTAAATTCAAAATTAGGACCTTTTAAGCCAAGGTTATCGCAATGTTGCTGAAAAATGTTGTCAAAATCAAGACAAACAAAACCACTCCGGCTATTGCAATAGATAAACTCCGAACTTTCTCGTCTTGGTGGGTCTTGGATAATGCAGCAAATCCAACCACCACATAAATCAAAGAAACATTTACAAGCGCTCGGAAAATATTTCCAAAAATTACATATTGCCATTGCATGTAAAATCTTGTAAGTTCGATTTGTTCTTCATTTTCGGTGAATTCAATTGCAGATATTTCGCCTCTCCAATACCTCATTTGATTTTTCTGCTTTTCGATGTTTTCCCACGTTCCGGAATTTCCATTTATCTGTCTGCTTGTCATTAATAATGTTCCAAACAAAACCGCTAATATTAACCCTTTGAAAATCATTTTCATTGCATCGTCGGCGCTTTTCGGAACAAACTTATCAATAAACCCTTGCTTTCGCTCTTCGCTCATATCTCAATACCTCCTTCATTTTCCGCATTTTCTGAACTTTTACCTTTTTTCTTCTTTTTCGATGATTCTTTATCCGCTTGTGGCGGTTCATTTGTAGCATTCTCTTCTTTCTTTATTTCTTTCGCTTCTTCTGTTGGTGATGCAGATGACTCATTTTTTTCCGGTTCCGCTCTTGGTGATTTCCTCTTCATTTCAGGCATTTTCACGCGACTCGAAACTTGGGGAAACGAAAAGACTATAAACAGAGCAACGCCGAGCATCAACAAGATCCAGCCAAATAGAAGGTAATTATTCTTGATCCCGGTGGTATCAACCACTTTGGTAACAACCAAATTGAAAAACACTTGAGTTTCCGTTGTCACCGTACTCGGATTATCACCATATACCAGAATTACATATTCTCCTGGAATGTTGACTCTTTGATGTCCAACAAATTCAACTTTCTTATACCCATCGTTCGTTAGGGTATGAGATGTTCCATAAGTCACTGCTGGTGCCGACCCATATACTTCTTCGATGTTTACAAATTGTTTCCCGGTTAATAGGGTTGGACCATTCGTCGTATTTGCTGCTTTCGCTGATAGGTATGTTCCATTGCCGATTATCTTCATTGTCACAGTGGAGTTGATGTAGTTGCACGAAAATTCGATGATAAATTTTTGGTTTTTTTCCAGCTTAAATCCGGAAGCGTAGGCTTCGTAGATTGTTACCGACGAATTTTCTTGAATTGCATGCCCTTGCAAATTGAGTATTTGTTCGGATCTCTTGGAATATGCAACCGGCTCAGCAATGAACAGCAAAATTACTCCGATTAAGGATAAAATCAGAAAGATGTATCGAATTTTCGATGCACCTTGTATGTTCGCTTCAGCCATTCTTTAGCCTCAAATATGTTTGGGAACCGACGTTTTTAAATCCGTATTATGGATTCTACGTATTTGTAGTATAAAAAATTGTCTTTTTGTGGGAATTAAGTTTCTGAATAACGGAATAAATTCGGTGTTTCACTAGCTTTAAATAAAGCAATGAGAGAATAAAATTGATTGCTGGTTTCGACTACACCCAATCGAATTTATTAATCCAATTAATTCTCACTTGAGTGGTGAACTCTCTTGCCGAATGACGAGGAACTTGTAGTGCAAATTCTTTCGGAAGTCAATCCGGAGACTCTTGACATCTTGTGCTATTTCAACAAAAAGGACGCTTCAGATAATTACCGAAAAGTGTTTTTAAGCGAACTTTCAAAGCATTATCGGCAAATCGAACCTTTGATTTCATTGGGGTTGGTGGAGGAGTTCCCGCCGACCAAAAGTGTGCTGTTTTTAAAAGATAAATTAGATGATTTTATCTTTCGGGATGATTATTCTGATTATTCAAAATCATTGGTGGAAGAAACCAAAGAAGTCTTCAAGGTAATAATCCGATACTCAAATAAAATACCAAATGCAAGAAGAGTGTCTGATGAAGATGGCAAAATACGCAATTTTATTCTCGAGATGCTCAAGAAAATATACGATCAATTAAAGCAGATGCGACCGGTTGAGGCAGAAAGCGAGAAAGACTATTTTAAAATTATGAAAGAATGCAATGCTTACAAAGAATTTGGTCCCGCTAAGTGTTATCGAATAACGGCTGTTGGGGATTTGATTCGTCAAGAGATTATTAGAAAAAAATCGCAAGAAAAAATACCGGAAGAGCAAGAGTTTGAAGATCTCCTTAAACGATTAAATATTTTTGATGTTCCGAACGCATAATCTTTTAATTTCATATCATATTCTCTGTTTTATTCCGACGCTTGTTGTTCTTGTTGATTTTTAAGGTACGCCATGACCCTTTCGATAAGGTCTTTAAATTGCGGACCGTTGGGCGCTCCTATTTGTTTATAGATAAGAATATTTCCCACACCAAAAAGGATTGTCGGAACTCCTTCTACGCCCACCCGCTGGGCGATATATCCCGCGGGGCTCATTATATTCACTTTTAAAAAAACTATGTTCTTTTTATAATATTGTTGAGCGGCCATAAAAATCGGCATAAAATTCAAACAATGCGGGCACGATGGCGACCAGAAATTTACCACTATAAGTCTTCGTGAATATTTTTGCAGCAATTCGTTATAGTGTTGAAAATCCCGAACTTCTACCACCGTTTCCGGTGTTGGGATTCTTGTATTTTCCGATGTTGGTTCCATTCGATTCACCCCCAAGATGGTGCAGCAATTTCTCAATCGAGAAATAAAATCAAACAATTTATTTTTCGCGCTTATTTTTTATACGAAAAACGTATATTGCGGCTATGACTGAAAAAAACGAATTCGAATTTTATAATCTTGAGTCGATGCTTGGTGAATGGGTTTCTCAATTCAAAGCGAATAATGCAGATGGACCCGGTGCCTATAGTTATCTCCCGAATGGCCCTTTATGTTCCTATGGTAGTACCGATATGCTTATTTCATTGTTTATCACGAATCAATTATTGCTAAGCGAAGATGAAAAGGATGCATGGGCGGAAAAGATAAATTCATTTCAAAATCCAAAAACCGGATGGTATAATAAACTTTATACCCTCCATTTTAAAGAACACACGACCGCGTATGCTATTGCTGCACTTAAATTAATCGATCGGAAACCCAAGTATCCAATGTATTGGAAAGATGCCATTCTGAATGATAAAAAATCGATGAAAAAATGGATTAATTCGGTTACATGGTCGAGTATTTGGAATGGGTCTCACGTAATTTCGGGAGTTCCCGCTGCGCTTCTAATGACGGGCGAAGGAACTAAAGAATTTTATGAATGGTATTTTGATTGGTTAAATCGCGAAGTGGATAAGAAATCTGGATTTTGGAGAAGAGGATTTCTCCACCGGGTTAAGATCTTGGCAAAACCGAATTTGCATGACATGGCGGGTGCATTCCATATGTATTACGTCTATGCTTATTGTAAAAGGCCGTGGCGATTTCCTGATAAAGCGATCGATTGGACATTGAAATTTCAAAAAGAAAATGGATTTTGGAACGGAAAAGTAACCTATTGTGTTGATTTGGATGCAATTTACACGATGACGCGAAGTTCAGAGATTTTAAACGGGTATAGATCCGATGATATTGAGCGTTCCGTGAAATCGTATCTTGCGAATGCTGAAAAAACTTTGAATAATCGAGAATTTTTGTTTGAAAATTATAGAAATTCGCACAGACTCACAGGGGCCCTATGCGCGCTTGCGGAATGCCAGAAATATTATCCGGAAATGGTAAAAACAAAGAAAAAATGGAAACAATCCTTGGACTTTGCTTGCTATATCTAGATTTTTCCGATTTCAAATGAATCCTTATCGCTTTTTCTATTTGTCGCGATCCCGAACTATTTTGGATCATTTTTTTTCATTAAAAAATCGATGACCACTTCTCCAATATCCGCCGAGTATTCTCCTACTCTCCGTATACTTTCGACAATATAGGACATTGCAATCGATTCATTTATGTTATGCATCTTTCTGGCAATTTTATTCAATTTTTCATAATATTCAATAATCGTGCTCAATCCATCAATGGTTTTATTTGCCCTCACCACATCCCGAATGATCCATGAGTCTATTGCGTCGGAAAGAAATTTAATTGCATATTCTCCGGCCTCCGAAATTGATTTTGAATCTTCTTCGGAAAACTGAACGTTTTCAAGTTGTTTGATATTCTCGCCGATTCGAACCGCATGGTCGCCGATTCTCTCCAAGGATTTTGAAATTAAGAAATAATAGAGTGCCTCGTTTGCATTCGTTTCCATTTTATAAGATAGGGTAATATCGGTCAAGACAAGGTTTAATTGTCGGTTTACCAACCAATATAATCGGTCGATCTCTTTGTCCCGGTTAATAACATTGTCTGCCAGTGCGATATCGATGGTTTTAAGAGAATCGATTGCCGATTTGAACATTTCTTCGGCAATGAGATACATCCTTTTAATGGTTTTTCCAAAAGGCATTTCCACAGGGTTTAATAAATCTTTAAGGGTGATTGCATAATTGCTTTCATCGATGACTTCAAAGCCGATTGCGGTTTGGGTAAAATCGACCACAGATGCTTGAACATATGCTGGAATTTTCTCGGTTGATTTGATTAAGATTTCCGAATAGCCCATAATATAGGAACCGATAAGAAGTCGCATGAGATATTTGGAATCGTTAATATTTTCTACCGATAAGACTTTTTTTGAATAGCTGTGTTCGGAGGATATTTTAGGGGTAATGAGAAGAGAACCATCCGCTTGGTGGATGATCGCTATTGGGTCTCCTTTTTGGATGTTACATGCCGTGATCCAAGGTTTAGGTAAAGATATTATATAGGAGGATCCGCCGGTTACTTGTATTCTACGTATTTCCATGTTGAGCGTAAATCTATATACTATATAAATATTTCATATAATATTCTATATTTGCTATATATTTTCTATATTTCTTTTGTTTTTGGATTATTTGAAAAATCGAGGCGTCGTTTATAATTCATTTGCAGCAAACATATAATTGCTCTTTCATTCGTATATATACTGGAGGTATATATGTCGGCCAAAGTATGTTTTAAATGCAAGGAATATATTCCTATTCGATTCCCGGGCATGCCGGATATTCGTGAAGATTATTTCCTTATCGATCATGCGGGTCACCCCTTAGCGAGTAGCGATACCTCAGAATTGGCTTCAAGTCTCAGCGATGCGACAAAGAAATATTCGTGGCTGTTAAATCCATAAGGGGGGCTCTTGTTTTTTACATAATTTTATTTTTTGAGGTTGCCAAGCGTGAAAATGCTTAAAAATAATGAAAACAAATAATAGTAGCGGAATTTCTTGAAGCGCTATTCTATTCGATGCCAAATCGAGAAATTCCAAACAAAAAATGGTGAAATTATAATGACTTTCGTTCCGGATGATTATTTTTGTGAGAACTGCCAAGAGAAGGGGCATATTCCGCATATGTGCTTTCCCGAGGAGTCCGTTCGCAAATTTAAATGTGAATATTGCGGGAAGGACGGTGTTACTCACAAACATATTTGCCACCAGAAAGTGGAAAAATTGAAATTTATTTGTTTGAATTGCGGTATGTTGGCGGTAACGGACGAGCAATTGTGCCATCCGATTGCCATCGATGAGAAAGATCTTGAAAAGTGGAAAGCGATTGTGAAAACATCGAAAGAGGACACTAAATGCAGAAATTGCAATCAACCCGTTAAAAAACCAGGCCATAAATGCGATCCGAAAGTACCCTATACATGCGAATTCTGCGGTCAAAAGATCGAAAACCACACCCATGTGTGCAAACAACAAATGGGCAAGATGAAATATTATTGCAGGCTTTGCGGTCGCTTAGCCGCGAGTAAAGATCAGCTTTGTGCTCCAATAGATCTTCCATAAAAATAATGGAGATAAAAATTTTTTTTTTCGTTTGTTTCTAATAGACATTTCTGCGAAATCCCAAGATGTATTCAGGTGAATTAAATATAAATGTGCCGATTGTGAAGCTCCAGAAAAGATAGAATATAACAATTAGAATGATTCCGGTTATAACGTGTCTGAATGACCTATTTTTGTATTTGTTATTACTCGAGACCAGGCCGTAGATTCCAACGATTATGTAAAGGATTCCGGCAAAGAATACAATAAATAAATATTGCTCGACAAGCTTAGCGCCCCAATTATAAGTTTGATACATGTTGATCTATCTCACTTTTTATTTATAAAAAAAACATCTTCTCGATCAATTAAGAAATAAGTATTTAACGATACAGCGATTAATTCATTTTATATTTCTCGATAAAATCTTATGGATTCATTTATTTATTCAATTAAATAAAGGAATTTATTTGATTCGTATTTTACTCGATCGACTGCACTTTACGAATCGTTAGAAAAAACCAGATAATAATCTATTTAAAGCATGAAAACGAAATGTAATAAGTCAAGGAGGTAAATTTGATGGGATTTAAATTTGGAACACAACCTTGGATTGATGCATATATTGCGAAATTAAACGCAAATAAGGATTATGAAGAAGCGGCTAAGACATGGGAAGGTGACTTCGTATTTATCATCGAACCTGATGGAAATTTAAAACATGAAGTTCGCTTTTATGTCGACCTTTGGCACGGAAAAGCCCGCTCTGGGAGAGAAATTAGACCCGGTGAGACCGTTGAATGCGCCTTTGAATTCGCGGGTAAATGGGGCGAATTTGAAAAACTCATTGATGGACAATTAGATCCGATAAAAGGCTTAATGAATCGAAAGTTTAAACTGAAAGGAGATATGCAGAAAGTAATGAGAGCTGTAAAGGCAGCAAAGATCTTGGTCGATGTAATTAAGCAAGTTGATACCGAAAAATATTAACCAAAAAAATTTTTTTCTATTAAATTTTTTGAGAATCGAATATTGTATATATTTTCTCTGTTCTCCTTAATCTAGAATAAATTTTTGATTAGAAAATAAATATCGCCTTCATTCCGGATTTTTGAACATTCCGTGTCGACAATGCCAAAGATCCCGTATCTCTACCA
>CAZUTM010000123.1:0-13671 GCA_964623665.1 uncultured archaeon | reverse complement strand
TTTGATGGTCTCTTTTTTTATATTTCCATAATTTGCCCAAATGACCATTTTTAAATCTTTGTATTCTATTCCCGAATTCAGTTTTGCCCGAATTTCTAGAGGAAGCTTGATTTTTGTGCTGATAACGCCTTCACTCAACAATCCCTTAAAATTTACTTCAAGCGATTTGTGAGCAGAATTATCTCCTTTAAAGTCCTTTTTACTCAAAGCTTCAAAGGTAAAGGATAATCCATCGTTTTTGCATTTCAACAATGCGGTGCTCAATACTTTGAAAGTGGTTCCTCCGTATAGAGGCGGGAGATAGACTCGTTCCGCTTCTTTCTCGTAGTTTCCGGCGACGATCCGTTTAATCTTTTTATTAAAAATCAGATATTCTCCGTAGTGCGGATGGAAATATTTGATTTCTACTTTACCCGAATAGTGCATCTTTGTGCTATTTTTAATGTGAGTGATTATAAAATTAAGGCTGTTCATCGAAATAACACTTTCATTGTATCCGGATATCTCATAATTTAATCCCGCATAGCTTGAACGGAATTGGATGGGGAATGTCTTTGAAAACAATTTTGTATTGTTTTCATCAAAGTAACAATCGATCTGAAGCGCTCCTTTAAGCCCCGCAGATTCATCAAACTTCCCGCATGAAATCGGGTAATAATGATACAATTCCGGGGGTGCATCCAAGCCACCAACCGTTATTTTGCTTTCGGATTCGGACATAATTCCCATATTCGACCGCATCGAGGATCTAAAGGTCAAGTCTACGGGCCGCGGCAGATTTTTGATGGCGATTTTGAATTTCGCAATAATTTCCGTATTCGGGATGGCCACGTTGGATCCGATGTTTCCGCTGACCGAAATGAGTTTATGAATGTTTTTTTCGATTACGGTAATTCTCTCGGATGAATCGGTGGCAACAACCTTCTCTTGATCATAAATTTCTGCAAGATAGCAAAATTCTGCCCCACAAGGTATTTTTGATAGAGAAACAGAAAACGATTCCTTGACCGAAGAACCAGAAACGAACGGTTTTCCTTTAAGATAATATTTTTTATTATTTGCCGCGTAATACCAAATAACCAACACCAGCGCACGTTTTGAATCTGAAGGTGTTTGAACCCTTAAAGAGGCGGAATGAGAACCGTGCAATTGGGCTTCTTTCTTTTTCATACTAAATTCGAAACTGTAGCCGGATGCAAGTATTGAGCGGGGTTTCTGAATTGCTTGGGGTGGTGCGGTATATCTTTGAGTAGTGGTTTGTGGTCTTGAATCTTGGGAAGAAGACGATTGTATTTTCGCCGTTGGTTGGTTCGGTTGCGGTTTAGGCGATGGGGTGGGAATCGGAGGTTGTGGTTTTGATTTGGGCGGTTGAGATGTCTGCCCGGGAATTTGAACATTTACCTTGGGTGCGATTTTCGGCCTCTCATCTTCCTTTGTTTGATTTCCTCTATTCTTTTTATCGTGGCTTTCTCTTTCTTTCTTTTCCCGCTCGAGTCTCTCCTTTTCTTGCCGTTCGCGCTCCTTTTTCTCTCGTTCTGATTTTTCTCTCTCTTTCTTTTCCCGCTCGAGTCTCTCTTTTTCTTCCCGCTCTTTTCGTTGTTTTTCTTTCTCTTTATTAGATTGGATTTGAGGTTGAGATTGAGTCACTTTTTTATTTTGAACTTGCTCTTTTGGTTGTATCGTTGCTTTTACAGAGGGACCGCTGCTATTTGGTTTAACGATTGATTCGGTTTTGGAATTCGAAACCACGACTTTAGGTTTCTCTTTTTCTTTTTTTATTTTCTCCTCTGATGGGCTTTCTTCTTTCTGAAGTATTATTGCATCGCTAAGGAATTCTTCAATTAATTTATTTCCAACTATGATTTGGGCCTTTATTTTGATAAAATCCACATTTCGATATTTTTTATCCAATTTGAGTTGCAAGGGAAAGTCAAACGGTTTGTTGGATATTGAAATTTCCTTATCTTCACCCGCTATCGGCTCATTATTCGCACCCAATATGAGAATTTTAAGTTTGAATTTTTTGATTTTCAGACCGGCATTCAAATTTGTAAATCGAAAACCCGCGGATATCGATGAATCCGGATGGATTGATTTCGGAATCGAATTGAGTGGGCTTATTCTAAAATCCGGAAGTGTTATCACTTCTATGGACTGTGTTGAACGGATATCTAAAAGTTCAGTATTCTTAGAATCTTTAATTAGCAAGTTTGCAATCAGATGCTTGGTGCCTTTGAATGAACCAATATTGAATTTCAAAGGAAGATTCGAATTCGATAGTGAAATTGATTGCGATGCATTAAACGTGCCCATTGTTGAGTTCAGTACGTTTTCTCCGTTCTGGTCTTTTTCGATTAATTTCAAGATCGCAATATATTTCCCCGTAAAGGGGCCGTTCGCTTGGATTTTTGCAGAAAAGTTAAGTTCCTCGTCCGGGCCCAATTTAGTATTCTTGATCGTTAATGTGCCGCTTAACTTGATCTGAGCCGCACCTCCGGCCTCTGTCGATGAGCTGGGCAAATCAAATTTTTTTCTTGCTGCATCGATTTGTCGTTGTTGGCTTTCTGGGATGTTGGTTACATCTAATTGCTTCACTCCTTCGTCCGGACTAAATTGGGAAAGATCTGCTTGTCCAAAAGCATCGATAAGCGGATCACCATCGGTAGTTATCCAATATTTGTCAAAAAGGTCATTTAATATTTTTTCAACAGCATTCCATTTTTGGCCTTTGGATTGATACACAAAGAGCCAATAATCTGCCGGAGTAATAGGAAACGCTACGGTCGAATTGCCGAATGAGGTAAGAAACAAAGGCGACAAATATTTTTCAAACCCATGCGCTTTCATTTCGGGCCATAAAGAGAGGAATAAGGTCTGAGCGCCGGAAAAGATTTTTCTAATAGGTTTTGAAGTTCCGAACTCGTAAGAATATATCTTATCGAAATCCGACTCGTTAAATGATTCATCTTCAAAGAATTTGCCGAATAACCCATACTCAACCGCCTTTTCACGATTCGATACGATACTTTCTCCTTTTACCTCGGGAATGGTGCGAAGTCTCAAGGCTTTCTCCGCAAGCATTTGAACCAAACAGCATAGTCCGACTATTCTTAAGGCGGAAGGTTGGCAATCAAATACTCGAATTTCGACCGTGCCGTACGGCGTAAAAGGGAAAACATCGCAATACCGATCATCAGGCTCCATACGTTGTACCTTTTGATCAAAGTATTTTCTCAATTGGGATGCGGAACCCGATCGAAGATATGGAATATATTTATCCTTATCCACGGGCCCTAATTGCCCTTTATTGTTGAGCAAACGGATACTGCGCGGACTATTGTTGGAAATTACTAAAATAGGAGATGACCGATCATCTTTGATCTTCACGTCTCCCATGGGCATTTCATTGATAAAGGGTGAGTTCACAGAAAGCGCAATGAGATGCGGAACGAAAATTCTCAGTAAATTGTACACTTTATATTTTTGGGTCTCATCCGGAATCCCAATATGAATATGATTTGAAAAGGTGACTCCCGAACGATATTCTTTTTCCGAAGGTAAGAAGCCTATCGGAATAATATTGATATCTCGGGGAAGGTTTTGTCTTGCAGCCTTCGATAATGTTGAAATCCACCACAGCAATTCTTCGGGAGACTTGCATGGCGGGGTAACTAATTCAAGGATCCATGTAATTTGAGAAATATTCGGATCGGGGCCGAAAGAATCGATTTCGATGGTGCGGCCATCAAGATCGTATTGAATACACACATAATCTATTTTTTTTCCGTGTCGGTTTTTACTCTTCACGCTGATTCCTTTCACTTTTCTTTGAATATCAGAAGGTGCTTGTGTAACCGATGATTTTATCGCATTTTGAGCGCCCTTGAACATCGCATTCCATACGGATACCAAGCGGTCGCCCGAAAGCACTGCACCATTTTGATCCACAAGCGGAAGCTCGATCTCAACACCGAGCGTGAAAGGAAATGACCCCATTTGAAAACCCTCTTTCTCAATAATATAAGAGAAAAACGAATGAAAAAACTTTGGTATTGCCGTTTTATAAACTAAAAAGTTGGATATTCGGAATGAATACAAAGAAGACCCGGACAATCCAATTCAATATTGCGTTAAAGATCGCGGCTAAAATTATGGCAATCAATCCCATACACCATCCCGATAAATTGTGTCGATCGGCTACGAATTTTGGAATATAACAACAGAGCACGAACACTAAAATTACAAGTGCAATCAAAGCAATAAGAGGGCCAAGTGCAACCGATACCGCAAGAACAATGCCCATGATTGTTAATATCACAATCGCGAAGAGCCATGTGAAGAAGCATTGACCGTATTCGGAGCTACTTCCCAAAATTCGCACAGCAAGCATCAAAACAAGAGGGCCGATAAGGATTGAGATTATAATTGCCACAGCCCATGGAAGGCTTCCCACAGTTAAACCGCCCCCGAATACATTCGGATCGAGCGGAAATTCCGGAATTTGAAACATAATTGCACATAGTGCGCATTGCTTAAAACTGAGCGCTCTTTGTTATTATAATTTTTGTTTGTATAATAAAAGGGTTTTTGCAGTCTCTTCTTTATGATTTACGATCGTTTTAGGATAATTGGTCTCTTTTTTTGGCGGTTGCGTTTCAAAGTTATGAATCACTGCGGGGTCAAGGTCTCGAAGTTCCGGAATCCATTGTTTTATATATTTGCATTCGGGATCGAATTTTCTTTGCTGACTCCAAGGATTAAAAATTCTGAAATAGGGTTGTGCATCGCATCCGGTAGATGCGGCCCATTGCCAATTCCCATTATTCAATGATGAGTCGTAGTCAACTAATTTCGTGGCAAAATATTTTTCGCCCCACCGCCAATCGACATGCAAATCTTTAACCAAAAATGATGATACGATCATTCTGACCCGATTATGCATATAGCCGGTTTCGTTAAGCTCGCGCATCCCGGCATCGACAATGGGGAATCCTGTGGTTCCTTCACACCATGCTTTGAATAATTTCTCTGAATTTTCCCATTCCAAAGTATTATATTCGCTTTTGAAGGCATGCCCGAATATGTGTGGAAAAAAGAAGGCGATTTGGGTAAAAAAATCTCTCCAATACAACTGTCGGATAATTGGGTTGAAAGGACCTAACCGATCTTCCAATTCGTAGAATAATTCGCGGACAGAGAGCGTCCCGAATTTCAGATGTGCCGATACTCGTAATGTTCCTTGGATTGAAGGGATGTCTTTGAAAGAATCATAATTTGTGAATTCTTCCAAACGTCCCACTATCTTTAAGGCTTCGGTGCGACCGCCGCTTTGGGCCAATTTTGAATTCGGGTCTGGAACATAGGTCTTGAAGATTTCATCAAAATTTTCAATCGGGGTTATATTCAACTTTAACGGTTGTTTTGATGGATAAAATCGAATGTTGTTCGGAATCGACATCGGTTTTCTGACTTCGATTTTCATCGCTTTCTTATAGAAGGGTGTAAAAACCGTATATGGTTTGTCGCTAGCTGTTCTCACGGCTCCCGGTTCGAGAAGCAATGCATCATGAAAGCTCTTGAATTTGACTCCATATTTTTGACACACTGCTTCTATTTCTACATCCCTTTGTTTCGCAAAAGGCGTATAATCAAGATTCGAATATATTGCTGCGAATTCCCCAGAAGAGATGATGGTTTCAAGAATTGAAGGCGTGAGTCCTTCAAAGATATATAATTTCGATTCAAATTGCTCCAGCTGTCTATCTAAATCGCGAAGCGATTGAAGCATGAATTTTATAGCATTTTTTGAGGCGAAATTGTTATTTTTAACCTGTCTTTCGTTTAAAATGAAAATGGGAATGATCCTATAACCCTCGCTTGCACATTTGATTAGTCCAGTATTGTCAAAGAGTCTCAAATCTCTGTGAAATAAGAATACAGCCTTCTCTACCATTATTCATCCCTTTTTTTCAAATTCAATACTCTTTTTTTGAAATAACGCTGAAATTAATTTCAAATCCGTATCTCTTCTCATACCTTTGCATTTCTCTGCATATTCTTGCATATTTATGCAAATCTCAGTATCTCTTTGTATATCTCCGTAGATCTGTTTAAGCAATTCTACGGGAATGCCCATCACCACAAGTAATGATTTTTAAATGGTTTTCGTGGCCGAAATCTCTTTTTATTCGGTATTTACTGATCAAATATATCGATTTGCTTGTATATCTCATCGATCTGTCTCTTTAATTCCAAAGAATTTTCAATAGCAACGCATATTTTAATTAGATATTCGATATCGAATTCCGATAACTTCGATCCAACCCTGGACTCCAAGAACTTTGAGAGTTGCTTCTCCGAACCGATCGTATAATTCCACTGTTCCGGAGTGATTTTCTCTAAATATATTCTCTCTTGGGTCTTTTTTGATTTGATTGACTTATCCAAATAAATCCTTAACTCTGTTTCGGCGTATGAAATTTTTTCGATTGACCAATCGGTCGAAGATCCCGTATGTAGCATATATTTACTAGATACGGGATTTCGAAGTAAATGGGCATTGATTAGTTCAGATCCCAGCGATGCCATTCTTTTAAAGAGATCCTCATTTTTTGTTATCGGAACCCTCGGAAACTCCTTCAATAAAAACTCGTTATACCTTTGCCGATAGATCTCCGAATGCAGAACCGCATACACATACGCTAACAACTCAATCCGGCTCACTTCAAACGGCATCTGCGGAATCACGAAATTCGGTTTGCCATCAAAATCGAAGATAAACGCATAAGCGGTATCCCGCTTACACATAAAGGTCTTCTCAACCAAGATATCGCTTATCATCGCATCATCAAATCGCGCAAGCCGGGAAGATTTGCTCACACATAAAATCAGATTATCGCTCGAAACCTTTGCCATTACCTCGCTGCGGTGTCCTTCAACGATTCCTTTGTCATAAGCAACGTATCGGAAATCAAATCCGCTGTAGCGCATCAATCGAATCGAATTCAACACATTCTGTTTGGTGGTTTTTTCAAAGACCTTTTCGATGGACCATGATTTCGTATCTTCCACAACGATGCCCATTTCCTTTAATTCATCAAATTTTCTATCGAAAAACAAATCAATCTTTTTCTTGAGACGTACCGGATCGATATCCGTGAGCAATTTATCGCGACCCACCATTACACCGCTGATCGGTTCTCTTTTAAATAGCGTATTTATGGGAATAAACGATTCGTACCTATCGATGTTCTCAAAATTCATCGGAACAAAATAATGCTTCTTGGTTTCGGGTAATAAAATAAAATCCGAGAAATCGAACCGAGAGATTCGGGCAAATTTCTCCTCTCTCGAATCATGTGGCACATCCATATAAAATACGTCCGCAAGCCTCTTTTCTTTTGCCTCTCCCTCTTTCTTAACCATGAAGGCAATCGCTACACCTACACTGATATCAAACGGATTGCCTTTTTCCCGTTTCCGGATATCGCCGTGTAAATTCACAATAAAAATTTTATCGAAAGATTTTCGAAGCGACAAACGCATCGCATGATATACTTGCCCATCAAGATACTTATTGTTTGTAATATACGCAAGAATCCCTTTGCCGGTCTGTTCGATCCGCCATTGGCCGAAGCGGATGAATTTCACATAGTCATCGGATAAAATTTTTAAATTCCCTTCATCCAACCCCTCCTTATAGATAGCAAGCTTCTCTTGTATCCATTGACAACTATTCTGGCTCGAAAGATTATACGGAGGATTCCCCATCACGATATGGATAGGCTCTTTATCCCTTATTTTTAAAGCCTTTTTCATTTTGTATTCGATTTCTTTATCCGTCAGCCATGCATCCAACTTCTCATCGCTCGGCGGAGTCATCAACGTGTTCATCAAAAATGATTTTATGTTCAGCTCCTCTGAAAGCGTGATTCCGAGTTCCTCCAACGTAAGAAAGATACGGAGATAGCCCAATACGTATGGGGCCATCAGAATTTCGAATGCGTTCATATTTTCTAAAAAGTCCGTATCGAACCATTTCTTAAATCTAACGATTGCGTCGTGCGGATGCGAATTATTTATTTGTCGAAATTTATGAAACGCATATCTCAGATATCCGGAAGCAAAAGCCATGGTGCCCGAAGCAGGGTCCAAGACCTTAATATTCTTTTTTCCCGAAAGGTTAATGATCCCGCCTTCAACATTAAATTCGGTAGCAAGAAGATTATCAATTCCTTGAACAATAAAATTCACGATCTCATAAGGCGTATAGACCACACCCCGCTCTTTGGCAAGTACGGGGTCATAAATTCGTAAAAAAGTGCTGTAAAAGGTAGAAATAAGCGTCTCATTATTCGAATGAAACTTCAAATCGGTTGTCCGAAACAATTCAAATATCTCATTTACCGAAGTTTCGATAGATTTTGGAATATTTAAACTAAATTTATAGAAAATGGAGCGCAGAAAAGAACCCGCGGGTAAATATTCTCTTAATAACGACAGTTGAAAGTCAGAAGGTGCTTTTCCCAGTTTACAATGCTTGATCCATGTGGAAAATGCAGTGTACACTATGGTTTGGGAAAATAAATCCGCAAACATCTCATCTAAATTCTGCATCTCTTCTTTGAAAATGGAATTGCCAAAATCTTTCTTGATCGAAGTCATAAATTCATGCGTGTATCGTTCATAGCCATCCAACTGCGCATCCGGTGCCGGATTAAGGATGGAATGGAAACTAGTCTTTAATTCTTGAGCACATTTTGCCAATGGAATAATTAAATTTTCTAACTTTCGGCTATCGAGAATTTTATTTTCAATTGACTTGTGAATGAGCCGATTTAACGACTCCGCCGCCTTTTCTTCTGCAATAAATCGATAATTGGTTTGTTTGTCCTTCTCATTTACAATAATCTTCGCGTCCTCAGATATTGATTTAATGAGAGGATAGTGTTTAATACGATAATTTTGTTCCTCTTCGGGATCAATCGTATACAGATTCAAGAAATCTGTTAAAATTAGTTGAACGCCACCCCTAAGGGATTTTATCATCTCATCTTTTGCACTTAATTCATAATTCGATAAAATCTCGCTCACTGGAACAGATTTTGGAATATCCACCCGAAACACGAACAACGGAATGTCCCGAAAATACACATACACATCGGGTTGCTGAACTTGAATTGTAAAGCCCTTAGACTCTGAAAAGCTCGATCTTAGAAATCTCTCAAGGTCGTAAAAAAAATCTGATGTCCTTTTACTATCAATTGCTGCATGTTTCTGAATCGAGGAGACATAATCTTGAATTATGGAAAAGGGAATAGAATAATTAAAAATCTGTTCCATATTTCTTTTTATTCATATAAATTAATAAGTCTTTTGAAAATCAATCAAATTTTGCTTTCAGTTTCAAAATTCAAATAATTCTAAATGGTGAAAAGGGGAGAATCTCAATTAAATTGGAGAAAAACTCGTGTCAGATTTTCAAATTCTGCGCAAAAAATGACGAGATGGGCGAAAATCGGCGAAAATGGTGAATTCTTTTTAATCCGGCTACTAATATGTTAACAAGATCGGGAAAAAATCCTCTAATAATTTAAAAATATGCGATAAAAAGACCTTCAGAACAAGATGTTAAAACGAAACCAAAAGTTCAATACATAATATCTCTTAAATGGCAAAACGGGAAAATATATTCAAAAATAGTTCAAAATACTAAAAATATACAACAAAAAAAATCACAGAAAGCGGAATCCAAAAATCCCAAAGCGGAAATCAATAAAAAGTTAAATTTATTATAATCGCGCGCCATTTCAAATCAACAAATTAAAACTGAATTAAAAGAAGTGGGAAAAATGGATGACCAAAATTGCGTTAAGCTACAATTTTCTGAAATAACTATGCGACTTTTAAAAGAAATCAGTCGAAAGGAAAATCAAGCGATCGATGAAATGATAAAAAACCTGGTCGAGAGACAAATCAAGCTCTACGAAATGCGTGAAGCCGCACAAAAATATCTGTCCGGCCAACTCTGCGTAGCGGATGCCGCCAAACTTGTTAATATTAGCGTATTTGATATGATGGAATTCATAAAGAAAGAACAATACAAACTTCCGATATTCTCCAGGGATGAAACAAGCGATTCCCCACAAGCAATCGACTTTAATAAGGCTTAAACGATTTATAACACCTTTTTTATCTGCTTTTACCAATATCCATTGTCTGGAATCCGAAGTCCCCGAAAAGAAGAAATCCCGAAAAGAAGAAATCCCGAAAAGAAGAAATCCCGAAAAAAAAGGGGGGGAAAAATAAAGTTCAATTTAACCTTCGCTTATGAATATTAAGCATACGAAACGTTGCTTGCTTTTACCGAAAAATTTATTTTCTTTGATACTCTCTTTACATCACCCCTTGTTGTTTGTACCGGCTCGCTGCGACACGAGATTGCCCGGCACCCCATATAAAAAAAGGGGGGAATAATTTTTTCCAATTGAATTTTTTCTACCTTTCCGCTTTCACAAACCACCTCATCATTCATTTGTTTTTCATTCATGTGTACCAAATTAAAAAATAATGCATATATGATACGAAATATAAACTTGCTTTTATGCTACATTTGAATCTGCTTTTACTCTATATCTGCACCTCCATTCCATTGATGTCGTTTCCATTCCCGATGAAAGGAACTTGGAAACATGAATTGTTTAAAAATTAAAAAACTTTAAATACCTCGCTGGTTTTTCGGTCTAACTATAACTTACCCAATCATCGTATTTAAATTTTTCTGTTATACCGGATCAATTCCCGATTTTGCATTATTGCATTTTAAATTCGGGATTTTATTATATTATGCATTCTAATTCATTAACAACCTCCTGAAGGGATCTCGGTTGATTTTAGCCGTGCTGATGTGGTTTCCGAGAATCCCGGCCAATGATCTGATGATCTGTTGGGGGTTCGATTTAAAGCTTCTCTTTTGATGAAATTCCACCGGAACAATTCTCCTATTGATTTCAGCAGGGATACAGAACGAATCTTGGCATTTATTGATTTTTGAAATCAAACCAAGCAATTCATTCCGCCTCACCTCAATCGAGGAGTTTTCATATCCCGACAACCCATTTTTTCCGGCTAAATTGATAACCGAGATGATTCCTTCTAAATTTTTCATTGTTTTCACCTTATATGATGATTATTATTATAAAAAACATTACAGCCATAATCGCTGTTGTGTTCAGTGTAGTATGATTCAAAAAGTCAACAAAATTTACCATCGTTGACTCACTATGCATACATACTTAGAAATTTTGTTCAGAAATTAACACGTTGCCGCGTTGTTGGCTATCGATTCCCGAAATCGGAGTTTTGAAATCTCGGGTTTTATTGGTATTGAACAACGAAAACAGAGACAAAAACGCAAATCTTGTTTTCGGGAATCGCCGGAATTCACCCATCTTTTTATAGCCAGACACAATGAGTAATTCCTCCACAAATGCCTTGTACACCGGTACGGGTATCAAAGGCCTGTGAAGTTCCGGATGCATTCCAATACCCGGTTTTATCATTGGAAAACCCAGTAATGAAACTCATCGGATTTTTTTGCGCTTCCGATTCATAAGCGATGAATCTCAGCGTTCTCATTGTTCCGCAGGATGAATTCAAACTTCTTCACCGAAAATTTTTTTCTTCTACTTATATTATGTCGCACTTCGTATTTAAACCTATCGATCCGATGAAATATAAAAAAGATCCTAAAGGAATTGGATGAACCTATTGCACTTTGCCGATGATATTTCTTTTATATCATCACTATCGATTCCTACTTATGGGGTTTTCAAGTTTGTGAATAACCATTTTTTTTTGAAGGGAATAAAGCAAAGGAATCGAAACATTATTTGCGGCCCCAAACGAAATCTTGATGCAGCGCATTTAGTGTTGTTTCATGGTTGAATCTCCCACGAACCCAAGACCGGTATCACCCAAAAAATTAGAACTTTTCGCAAATCTCTGCGATTCAATCATGAAACTCCTCAAAACTTACTGCATTTGACGAGTTAGGGAAATCCCTTCAATAGTAGTTATACCGGCTACACACCAATTATAACCACTAAAACGATGTCCGTGTAGACAATCGGAAGTCAATGCAAAGGAGAATGGTTTCATGATTTTCACTCCTATTTATTCAATCACAAAGGGGCTATATATACCCATTGGTTGGCGAAAAAAACATTTTTTTTATGATTTTTTATTTTCAAACCGGATCAAGGCTTTATTGATTTTCGATTCAAATGATGGTTTCGAATAGCGCTGACCTTGATTAAATGAATCCTTAACAATACCGGAGCCAAAATATGTGAATGAAAGGTGAAATTGATGATTATTATGACTTACTATAAAATATATGCGTAATTTATGAGCGATGCGCATAAATGGCGTAAGAATCGTATAGATTCTCGGGATAAACTCTTTTAAATGTAGTTTTTTAAGTGGTCGGGTGTATGTTATTCCTTATCTTCAGTAAAGAAGCCTTCTGGGATTAATGAGCGAAGTTTGTTGGTGATGAAGGTCCGATCATCTTCTTCCTTGTCTTCTTTTGTCCAATCAATTTCTTCAACTTTCTCTTCTTTTAGTTTTCCTTTCTCCGCTTTTTGGGGCTGTTTCTTGAATTCTAAAGTTTTTCCTTGAAAAATGCTGCCTTCAAAGTTTATTTCGCTTATTTGGGGTGCTTTGTCTAGGTTTGTGTTTGAATTTTCGACAGCATCGATTTCAACATCATAATCTTCAAGTAATTCCCTGGTTGTTCTGTAATCTTTTTTCCCGGTTCTGTTTTCATACGCTTTTGATAGATATCCGGATTTCGGAATGATCACATTCAAATAATTTGGGAATTGGGTGTCCAATTGTATCAAACAAATTAATACGATGAGTTTTTCATTGTTATAGGTGATCTCCCGGACAATATTGAAGATTTTAAGGTAATCCAAGGTCTCAATGGTCTCTTTTTCCCTTTTGTCCGATAAAATTTGCTTTAGCGTGTCAATTGCTATAGGCCCTTCTTTTAATTGAAGGATGATGGAATAACAATTTCGGTCGGCAAGGATTGAGAATAAATCGAGTTCGTCTTTTTCCCCTTTCTTATAATTATTAAAAAATTCTTGAATCGTGCCGATATACAGATTATAGAGTTCTTTATTCTGCAGAAATTGGGTGATTACAAAATCGGGCGGCACCCTTTCAATCTTTATACTTTTAGTCAAGAGCACATACGTTTCCATTCCGATTTCATTAATAAAAAGGATTTTCTCCCGCTCCAAGGCTGTGAGAATTTTTTTCAGTTCTTTTTCATCGCCATATTTCATGGATTTGAACCATTTTTGAAGATTATTGAGTGTAATGACCCCTTCTTCTAACATCTTAACGAGATTATACACCGATTTGTTCTTCATCAGTTCGGCGATTTTTTCTTCCTCGGTTCTTTCGCGGGTCTCCTGGACAACGTTCCAATACTCCTCTTTTATCATCAATTTAAGGAGATTGTAATTATCTTTAAGTTCGTTTATCGTTTTCTCCTCAAGCTTTAAATCTTCGGTTGAATAGAACGCTTTATAGATATTTTTATTATCTTTCAGCTTTTTTGCGAACTCCTCACAGATCTTAATGATCTTTTCCTCTACA
>CAZUTM010000122.1:0-13742 GCA_964623665.1 uncultured archaeon | reverse complement strand
CTCTGATTTTAGGGATAATTACGATTTAACCGTAGCATTTCTATGTAAAACAATCATTGTCCAAAATCTCCTCAAATCATATAATAAACTCCCGTTCACGTTCTCCAAAATTGAGATATACCGTTTCAACTCGGAAAAAGTGTTCGACGCAAATTGCGATGCGTGTTTATTCCTCGCCAAAGTAGGGACGCCGGCCACCGGGATCTGCGATGTCTACGATTTGGACTCCAGTTCTCAAAAAGTTTCATCCTTCGGATGGATAAAAAACAAATTCATCGCCAACATCGATCTCTATTCAAACATAAAACACATCGATGGGATTTCGCCGTGCGAATGGAGACAAGGAATAAAACACGATTGCTCTAAGGTCATGGAATTAAAAAAACTCAAGGAAAACACATTTTCTAACGGCCTTGGGGAAGAATTCGCGTTGGAATCTGACCCTATTTTCCCTTTTCTTAAAAGCAGTGATTTAAAGGAGCCGATCATAAAGGAAGTAAGAAAACATGTAATCATCACTCAAAACAAAATTAAACAAGATACCTTGTATATTAAAGATACGTATCCACTATTATGGCACTACTTAACCGCTCATGAGAAGGATTTTCAAGCGAGAAAATCCTCGATTTATAAAAATTCACCCCCATTTTCCATCTTTGGTATAGGTACCTATTCCTTTAAGCCGTACAAGGTGGCAATATCCGGTTTTTACAAAGAAGCACACTTTTGCTTAATCAAACCCATTAACGAAAAGCCAGTAATGCTCGATGATACATGCTATTTTTTAGGTTTTGAGCGCGAGCAAGATGCTTTGATAGTGATGTTGATATTGAACAGCGAACCGGTAAAACAATTCTTGAAATCCATAACTTTTATCAACTCAAAACGACCGTACACAAAAGATAACCTCATGAGAATCGATTTAGCGGAAATGTTAAACCGAATCCCTTTTTCTAAGATTCAGGAGCTTGCACAACAATTCGCACCAAATGATACACCAGATGAAGATACCTTCATCCAATTGAAAACCGGGTTCAATGAAATATAGTCACATAGATCGCTTCAATCCTTTTTTTCAAATCCTTTGTTGGTTTCTAAAAATGAAGCAAATGCAAGATGGGTTCTGATATTTTTATTGCGTTACATTAAAATGGCCCAACAATGTTCAGAGAATCAGAGAAAAAAAATCAAAGAAAAAAAGGGTTCAAAATTTGGGTTCCGGCAGCTGAATCTGTTGATCGAACATCGAACCCATTCCGCCCCCCGCTTGGTCCGGCCGTTGCACACCCATGATTTTTTGAATAAAGGTACTCATCGCAAGCGAACAGAGAAAATAATACGCGGTGAAATTAATCCAACCCTCAGAAACGGGAATATCTCGGATGGTCGATTTGAAACTGGCATGCATCATCGGTCCGACATAAAATAAATCCCACGGATTCATCGGCGGCTTGGCAACGGGTGTAAAAACGCCATCAACAGAATAAAAGTTCCTCAATAATGTGAAGAAAAGGATGATCGGCAAAAATGTGACACACATCGGTTTTAAACGCTCCAGCGACATTTTTTGTTGCATCTTGTTGATGCTGGGATCGACCTTTTTCCACGCGCGGTATTCTTTGGCATATCTCTTGGGGTCTTTCTCTGCAAGCTCGGATAAATATTTCTTTTTTGTCATGTGCTCCTTGATGACCTTCTGTTTTTCTTCTAGTGCTGCTTGATCGATAAGAAGTTTGTTGAGCGCAGTCGAGAGAAACGAGACAAATATAGATATCACCAAAATAAACCACAGCGAGCCGGGCGGATATTTCACAGAAAGCAGAAATCCGTCCCACCATGAGGATTGAAATATGAGAATAAGCATAGCTGGAAAAATCAATTAAAAAATAAAAAGACCTTGGTTTTCACCGTGTTGGCCAACTTCACGCGGAAGAATCCGTCTTCCATCTTACGATTGATGAAATGCTTGATTCGTTCCAACAATCCAAATATACCATCCGATTGTTTCCTATGTCGTTCGAAGGCTGGTCCTGCCATGAATCCGAAACGCTTGTGAAGATTTGAGATTATATTTATAATTTAAGCGAGATGGTTGTGTATAAGACACCAAGATGCGTGCTTAAGCAATTTTGAACACAAAAAAATCATTTCAAGAAGACATTTATATCAAATTCATCATTTTCTCCTGAAAAAATTATTTTTATAGTTGACTCAGTAAGAATGCACTTTTCATCGAGTATTTTGAAATCAAAAATAAAAAAAAAATCGATAAAATAATAATATAAAAATTTTGAAAAATTTTCTCCGAGAGAATGAGTTCCAGTAATTGTAAATTTATCTGAAATACTTGTATAATTTATTTTTTTAAGCCAATTTTGGCCTTTGGAGGAAAGGATACTCTCTATAATATATTTTAACAACGCAGAAATAATTGTTCTTTTATCCTTTAAATATTTTTCTACAATTGAACTTTGAATATTCTTTTGGAGATATGTTTTTAGAATCAATTTAGCATTTAGTATCGATAATTTGGCTATATTTTTTATTTTGTCCTCATTAATCTCGCTTAAAATAACCCCAAACATTTCTGGTGATACGAGAAAAGTGGGATGAAAACGATAAATTTGATTAAAACTTATTGAATCAGAAATTGCTTTTCGTATAAAATCACTTCTATTGGTATGATTGATTTTTACAAGGATATCAAGTTCTTCAAGCAATTTATTATTGATTCGTATAGAGAGAACATTCTCTTTTGATGGATTAAAATTCGCTGTCATACACAAACAACATTTAAATTGAAATGGATAGTATTAATTATAATTTTTTGTTTAAATAGTTTTGTCATACAAGGAGTTGAAAATTTTGAAGCGATATGTTTCAATCGATATTATAAGAGGAATCGCCATTTTAGGTATGATATTTTTCCATCTCTTAGAAGATGTTTATAATATGAGTTGGATCAATACACAATCAGGACTTTCAAACGCACCAATTATCGCAATTCTAATGCTTTCGATTGGTCTCTATTTAGGCGCATGGGCAGGTCTATTTCTAATGGTTTCAGCAATTGGAAACATGTTATCGATGTATAATTCTTTAGAAAAAGGGACATCCGTGAAAAAAGTTGTTGTAAAGCAAGTCGTCGGAGGATTTATTCTATTAGTTTTTGGGTTTTTGGCAGAAGGAACCCTTCAATATTACGCAGTATTTCAAACTATCATCTATCCTCCAGTAGATTTCAGCCGAATACTTTGGAAGGGATATACAATGGAAACTATTCATACAATTGCTTGGTGCATGATGATAAATGGAATCACCCAAGGGATTCTTTCTGTAAATCATGGGTATTTAAAGATCAGAAGAAATATCATTATTTATTCGGTATTGGCGATTTTAATTCTCTTATTAACGCAACCGATATGGGATTGGGTAAAAACGCTAATTCCAGGATATCCTTTTGCTTCATATAATTACCCACAATTCAATAGAAATATTGCAAAACCAAGTATTGGTGCAACCTTTGATGAATATATTTTAAAAGCTTTATTAATGGCGATAGCGGGAGTGCCTGAGCCGATCTTTCCTTTCCTTTCTGTTTCTTATTTAGGGAGCATTTTCGGATTAGCCTTATGTTCAAAACCGATTTCAAGAGATATACCAAAACGTTCTGTCTTAGTAGGACTGAGCATTTTCATAGCGGGTTTTCTAGTTTGGGTAATGGCCGATATGCCATTTGATAGCCTCTTTCCAATTGATAATTTTTCAACATTTTCTGCAATTGGAGGTGGATTAAATTGGAGGTGGATACCTTGGGTTTGCTTCATCACAGCAGGACAAGTTGTTTTTATAGCCTTGGTCTTTAGATTAATCGAATTCAGAGGAAAAGCAGAAAAAGCTGCAAAAAAAACCAGATGGCTGAGATTATTCGGAATTGTGCCGTTCACGCTCTACACATTTCACAGAATCTTTGCAATGATACCATTGTATTTGTTGACTCTACTCTTTCAAAAAAACATGTTAATCGATTCCGAATCGCTGAACGGGTTCGCATCGATTGCCGTTGTTTGCTTGTGCATAATATTCATTTACGCGATTATAAAATTGTGGGAAAAGAAAGATTTCATTGGTACGTTAGAATGGATGATTTCAACGATAGCTATATTTCTCCTTGGTATTCCAAGAAAGAGTCAAGAAAAGCATCCTTGGTATCGTTATGGTGCCCGGGAACATACGATTATGCTTGATAATGTGGAATGGATAAACATTTTTGAAGAAAATGATAATGGCGGAATTCAATATCGAAATTCGAAACTTGCTTTAAAATTTGCAGTCCTCGGGGTTATTTTATTCCCATTTACATTGCTTTCATTTGGAATTCAAACATCAGCAGAGAAGATAGAAGGAAAAAATCCATATTTGAAAAGAGCAAATCGCTTTGGAAAACTGGCCGCGGTTATGAATGTGTTGTTTATTATAATTTTTACCATTTTAACAATGGGAATGCTGAACTTAACTGATTTATTATAATTAGATTTTAAAATTCTCAATTTGCACGAAAAAATGGTAAAAAATCCTTAGTTTTTTTTTTGATTCTAAAACTTGCTAAAATATATAGTTAAATCACAAATAGAGAGTATGGGGAAAAAAAAGAGTAGTAGTGCGAAACAAGAAGAAAAACAATCAAAAATTCCTATCGAACAAGAACCTAAGCCTCATCCTGTTATTGATGAGGAAATTACTGAGGATGATATCAATTTGGATGATGATGATGCACCGGAACCCGAAATCGAATACGAAACCCAAGATGGAGATATTGATGAGGAGGATCTTGAATTAAGCCCCCCGCAATATCAAATTATCTCTTTCTTCGATGTGCAGCATGCGATCAATTCATTGATCGACTATTTAAATCAATCCATCGAGGATATTATCATTTCCTTTTCCAGATCGGATCAAAAGCTCTTTTCGCACGATCAAAAGAAATTGATCATGAATGCGGTGTTGGAAAGCGGATTTTATGACTATTGTAAAGAGAGATTAAAAGGGTTACTAACTGATAACCAAGAAAGAAAGATGAATGAGGATGAAATGGAGGCAATTATGGAGGAGTTACAAGAGGAAATCCAACTTCTCGCCTATATTCTCGTGAACAACAGGCTTGTCCACCGGACCCTTAACTTTGATCTTTATCTTTCTTTATTGAAAGGCGGGTTATTTATGGATATTTTGGCCTTTAATGTGAATCTCATGGATTCGATCAAAGAAAACCGGGAAAAAGAAATCGATTTTGTGAACAAAAAGCATAAGAAAATTAACGTAAAAGAAAAATATTCGTTTTATATTTAATGCGGAAAAGAAATCACAATTAATTTATTGTTGTAGAAAAGAAGATGTCTATCGGGATTTAAAAAAACATTAAAAAACTAACCTTTTTTATTGATTTTTTGATTTGGATAATTTAATTCTGTTACACGTAAAAAATTAGGCTTGTAGCTCGGAAAACGCTCGTATGATATTTGACATGCGGAATTTCGGTGCCAAAATTCATTCTGATTTTATGTTAAGATATTCTATTCTTCGGGTTTCCAAGTTTCGCCTGCATTTTTTCCTTCTTTTTCATTATCTTTGTCATCTTTGCTGCCCTTGCTATCTTTACTTTCTGTGCCTTCAGCGCTTTCTTCAACCTCGACTTCTTCTTCAACCTCGACTTCTTCTTCCACTTCTTCATATTCTTCGCTGGTTTCGGCAGATCCGCTTGCTGCTTCCACCTTCTTATTTGGAGGGCCTCCGCATACCGGGCATTCATCCCACCCCGGCGCCATTACATATCCGCATTTAGAACAGAGGATGGCTTCGGATTCTTCTTTCCATTCCGGGATGTCAATTTGCCCCATCCGTTTTTTATAATCATCCTCCAATTCTTCTTCGGACCATACGGGCAAATTCAGCATATCCCCTCGACTTTTTGCATCCTTTTCCAATTCTTCTTCTGTCCACACTGCCATGTTCAGTCCTTCCAAGCCCCTTGCTTTGGCTTGCTCTTCAAGTTCCGCTTCTGTCCACATTGCCAATTGAGGTGCAGCGGGTGTCGGCGGTGCTTGTGGAGCCCCTCCCGATGGTGCCCCTCCCGATGGTGCCCCTCCCGATGGTGCTTGTCCGCCCGCCGATTCTTCCCCTTCGGCTGCGGATGAGGAGGATCCTCCGGATGCTGAAACCACTTTGGTTGAGGGACAATCGAAAAGAGCCGCGCTGAAAGTCATGATTGCCACAAATGCCGATTCGATATCTTTTGCCGTTCGACCGCCTTCGGTGCTTGTTAACACAAAAGTTGAATTCTCCTCCCTTAATGCCAGGCCCACAATTGACGCATTTGAGATTTGCCGCTTGGTGTCAAGCCCAGACTTCAAGTTCTTCATGACCTCAAGTAATTTATCATCGCGCATGAGGAAATCACAAATGGGCTGTCCATGCCTTTGGTATTCGGTATTATATCGAACGACATGATTCCGGGTTTGCGCAGTATCAAGAGACAGCAATACATGATCTACATATTCCGGATTTCGGGATTTCGGCCCTTTATATGAAGGATCGAGTTTGTAAGCACCTAAATCCAAATCGCCGATCAGCGGCGCGAACAAAGGATCCGCATCTTTCATCTTTCCATAAAGCGTGGTTCTCGAGATGACCCCCGGGATATCCGCAGTAAAGACCACACGATCCGTAGAGAGACTCATTTTATCTATTTTGTCCGGCGGCCAAATAATCATCGGAGTCAACCGAAACGTGACTTCGGGAAAGGGCAAATCCTTCACCGGCACAATCAGCATAATTGTCTCTTGAATGAGCTTTCTAAGGAGTTGAAAGTATTTATCAAATATTTTCTCCAAATTCTTCTTTTCGGGCGAAAAAGCCGGAGTCTCTAACGCTTTTTTCACATCTTCTTCTAACTTTTTCAATTCTTCTTCTTTCGGCTTGCCAAAAAATTTCTTTATCTCTTCTCCCTCGGCAAGATTCTTTTCCAACAGCCCAAGTGCCCAATCGGCATATTTCTTAAGTTCAGCCGGAATCTCCCCCATTTCGAGATGCTTGGCTATTGAGAAATTGAAATTATGAACAATCTTGTTAAAGAGGTTCTCGGTTTGAGTCATACCTCTCAGTTGGAAAACCGAAAATATATGCTTTTTGCAACAATTTGCGCAATCGATAAATTTTATAAATAATGGCAAATCGGGTTTTATTCTGAATTTCAATTGTGGGTTTTGGTCGTACCATTTGAAAAGGCTTCATAAATCGAAAAGAACACATCAATCGATAAGCATAACGAATCGAAAAGTATCTCAAATCGAAACGCTACACCAATGGAAAAATCTTAATAATGATATGGAATTGTCAAATATTATATACACAGAAAGGTAATATTTTATGTCACTTATTTATTTACATGATGGTTGGCTTTGGATTACGCCTTCTCTTGAAAATATATTGTTCGTATTCACCTTATGCATATTGGGTGATATTACCGTTGAGTTAATCTGGTTTTCAAAGCATAAACAGACCACATTACAACCAATTTGGTCAAGACTATTCTCGTTTTCGCATTTAACGGGTTTTTTTGGCATACTCATGCTACTTTTTGAAGTTACCATATTTCGAGCAATTGTTTTATCAGTGTTTCCCTTTCTCTTCATTTTCTTTTACATCGTGTTTTTTGTAATAAAATCAGAGCGAAAACAAGAATATAAAAAATGGGCAATCAAAACCCATGTTTGGCACATGATTTTTTTCACGATATTGTTCAGTAAGCAATGGTGGGTGCCTTGGTACGAAATCGTTTTCGCGGCGATTTTTTGGAATGTCGTGTTATTCGGTTTGTGGATAAGAAACCATAATTATAAGATGATGTTCACAATAAGCTTGAAGAATGTGTTTTTGATAACCAATGTTTCCGCATTCTTTTTTGCAGTTCTTATGTATTTTATCTATTAAATTCACCTCAAAGCATTTTTTCTTTGATTATTTTATATTTTCCGAGTATGAGCGTCCCTATCGAGGCACAAATAAGCCCGATCATGTAAACTGTCGGGTTTTGAATATTTTGATTGAAAAGAATCACACTGACGATTACCGGCAACAGAGTATAAAGCGTTAATACAATAGGAACGAATTGTGCAGCGGGATTGCGTTGCAACCCCATTTGTAAGGAGAACCAACCAATTGTGTCAAAAATACCGATCAAAACTAAGAAGATCCAAGCGAATATAAATTCCGATTGTGTGAAAAGCATCAAGAAAATAACCCGAAAATCCAGAATCAAATCGTAACCCTTAGATCCAATTACCATCATCGCTGCTTGAATACATAATGCCCCCATTGAAAGCCAGATCGAGGTTACAAATATCCAAAAGAAAGGTATCAAATTTGAAATCAAACGAAACACTAAATTTATTAAAGATAACATAACCAAGAATAGAATAATAGAAATGAAATCTTCGGTTCGGGCATTTTCTAAGGTCGGAGCCATGATTTCGCTCCATATTAGGAAAAATGGAGTAAGAATCAAGAATACAATTCCCACGGCAGTTTTTGCATCAATACTTTCATTTGCTATCTTTTTTGAGAAAACTGCAAGAAAAATGAACCCAACAGATAATAATGGTTGTATCAAACTGAGTCCACCATAATTAATAGCGATTTTATGGATGATTCCGCCCAACGCCTCCATCAGGAAGCCAAGTAAAAACCTTTTATTTTTAATCATTTCATGAACGGATGATTTAATATGTTTAAATTCAATTTCCGAAATTTCGTTTAGAGAATTCTTTTGAACGAGCGCGCCGATATTGAAAAGGAAGGTTGCAACAAGCCCTAAAGAAACACCAAGAAACGTGTTTTGCATAAATACGACATAAATAGTGCGAAATTTTATTTAAAAATGTTGAAAAATTACAAAAATGAATTAAAAAAGGGGATAGAACAAATGCTTATGGCATCTTTGAAGCCATTTCTTTTGCAACGGCTTCTGCTTCAGCCGTGATTTGTTCCGGAGTCTTATCGCATTTCATGGTTGACAACCCAGCTTCAATTCGTTCACGATGGATGGTATTATACGTGCAGAACGGAATATCCAAGACCTCGTTTCGATTTTCCGGGTTCAAAACTCCGAAATGAACGAGACATCGTTTAACTCTTTCAACATCCATATTATACGCATCTTGGAAATGCATGCAACCGATGAATAAATTGTGGTTCAACAACATTCCCTTTGAATTCTCGATTCTCGGATCCAAAAACAACTTAGTGGTGGATTGATACATTCGGTTGTTGAATAATTTCTTAATATCAAAGTTTTTGAAGTATTTGACTGCGCCGGCAATAAAGTATCCTTTCATAACTTGTCGATACATGGTGTCGGTTAATTTGTCTGTGAAATCGGATACAATGTTCAAAAGATTGCCCAACCCCACTTGCGAAAAGATGTCTTTCATTCCCGAGAATAAGCCCGAAACCTTAGGCACTTCGCGTTTCATCACCATATCATAGACTTGATTGGACCATTTAACCAGTTTTTCAAGATCTGCATAATCTTCCAACGATTCCCATTCACCTTGTTCATTGAAAGGTAAGATGGTCGCGAAACCACAATCCGGATGAGACGTCATAGCCCACATCGGAAGATCATTGAACCATGCAAGTAATGCGGTAAATTTCCCCGTGAAGGCAAGAGGATAGAACCGTGTTAATTTTCCATTTGTAATTCTTGCCAATTCTTTTTCCAAATCCGAGCTGGTGTATCTTAACTTAAGGATGTCTTCATAAGCGATTCGACCGCAAAGAGATACGGGTTGGAATACGATTCCGGCAACAACATCAGCATTTTCTTTCGCAAAATTCATAATATTTTCGATTTCATGGTCGTTAGTTCCTTTAGCTATGGTTACTACCAACATAATTCCATTTAGACCCACTGCTCTGCAATTCTCGACGAATTTGCGCTTTACTTTTGACAAGTCGACACCGCGGTTCTTTTTCCACGTTTCGGGCTCGAGTCCATCAAAAGAAAGATAAATTGCCCCCAAACCTGCTTCTTTTAATTGTCTGCAGAGTTCTATATCTTTTGCCATTCTGATTCCGTTGGTATCCAGCATAACATGTTGGAACCCTAATTCATAGGTCTTCTTAACAATTTTTACAATGTCGGGATGTAATGTAGGTTCTCCGCCCGCAAATTGAACTAACGCAGGTTTGTTCGGCTTCATGTTTGCAAAATGAGTCAAAATCCGAACGATTTCATCAAATGTATATTCAACGATAACGCCTTTGTTTGATGCATTCGCATAGCAGAACGGACATGCCAAATTGCATCGATTTGTAGGATCAATAATTAAACTGCAAGGTGCTGAGATATGTTGTTCGCACATTCCGCAATCATGAGGACATCCTTGCTCGCATTTATTTTTATTTACATTGGTAGGAGTGGTAGGTACTAAACTGTCTAGATCTTGGGCAACTGTTTGTTTCCATTTGTAACCTTCCGGATCTTTTGAGATAATATCTTTAAAACTTTCTTTGCAATCTTTGCATGTTTTTTCCATAACCACCCAATTCGTCTCTGGGTCAACCTTAATGGTTGCCGGAATCTGTTTCATACAATGAGCGCAGATAGAGACCGTGTTTCGAATTACTTCCGCCATATTTTTTCACTTATAAAACGTTGATAAAACTCTAGGTTTACTTAAGGTCGGATTTGATCAAATAAAAGCCTTATTCTTTCTCTTCTTGGAAAGGAAAGCAAAATCCTTTCGGGTTTGTCGAATAGATCTAATTGTCGGATTTCAAGCAAACATGGTAAGATAGAATGGATGATTGGGATTTGAATAGATTATGATTACGAAGAATATTTCAATCAAGTAAAAGGAACGCTCATTTTTGTGGTTTTCTTTATTAAAATTAGCGCAATTTCTTAATAAGTCTAAGATTTGCTTTCCGATCCAAAAATTGATTCAACATTGTAATTTTTTTATAATATTACCTACAGAGAATGATTTTAGTGATTGAAGGATTATTTCAACGCTGTAATGATAGCAAACAAAGATGCGCGCTCTGCGTTTTGCTGGATTTTGATTTGTGAAAATGAATTTTTTTTTCGTTTTGCCGTTATATATTTGAATTTTCCATTGATTTTACAACGTTTTTGAATAATATTTTCAAATTTGGCTTTGAAATTTAGAATATTTTGTGTTCATGATGAAATAACAATAAAAAGATTTAAAGGTGAGATTCATTCCACTAGCATTATGGCACTGACAATACAAGCAGTCCAATTGTTAACCTCGATACCGAAAATCATCGAGTTTATCATCTATTTATTTTTAATCATAGATTTAGTGAAGCGCTATAATGCTAAGCCTGTTGATCAAAGGTATATTTTAAACAAAGTGTTCATTTTTGCGTTTGTTTGTTGGGCGATCTATATTTTCTTGGATATTTTGATTTATATATTACCGGTTGCACGGATCGAATTGTTGACGTATGATATTTCAAAGGAAAATGCGTTAACCGGGTATCCTCTCGATTTTCCAGAACTTTTGATTGCACAACTTCTTCGTGATATTGCGTTCACAGCAGGGTATCTTTTCATTGCTGCCTATTTATATGCTGCAGTTATTATAAAAAGCGGAGAAGATTCAGCCAAAAAGTTTATAGCTCATTCCAAAATATCGTTTGCCTTTTTCTGTCTTCTTGCAATTTTATCGATAGCAAATGATCAAATTGGGGTATACAAACAAGGTGCATCAGTGATTGTTGAAGAGCGTGTGAATACCTTTGGTGGAGCCGTTTCGATCTTGATGATAACGGGGTTTCTGATGGTTACTTCAATAATAATTCTCAGAACGCTGTCCAAATTTGGCTCTAATGATAAAATACTCCGGAAAAGATCGCTTTTGATTGGAATTGGAGTTTTGTTGATGGGAATTGGTGCGGTATATTGGATAATTTTCGGTTTAGCAAGAGCAAATATTGATGTTAATCAAATGGTGGTACAAATCATGATGCTAATATTTTTGGGCCACATGTTTTGGACAATTTCTCCGATTCTAATCTACAAGGGGCTTAAATACACCGATAAATCATCGTAATCTTGATGTTATTGCAATTTTTTTCTTTCTTGCGTATAATAGAAGTGAACCCATTGAAAAACGAATTATTTCATTTTTTTGTTGTTTTGGGTGGGTTATTCTACCATGTGGTCAATCATGCGCGCAAAGTCTGCGAAATCCCCAGCCACGATGAAAAAACAGAAAATGTTAATAAGCGAAATTAAATATAGGAGGAAAACAAATATGTATTATGCCTCCAGCAATCTTTTCTCATCAAGGGCTAATTTTGCCTTTAAAAATGCGCTCTCCAAAGAAATTTGATGGAACTGCGCTTTGTGTTGGTGCGGGAATGCCAGATCTGATGGTACTTGTTACCAAAATAACCAACAATGAATACTACCATTACATTAATCATTCTCTCTTGGCGTTTTCGTGGTTGATTCCGTTAACGGTGTTATTTACGATTTTGCTTTCAAGGTATGTTTTACCATTTATCTCGAAAAAATTACCTAAATCCGGAATTATTAACAAAATAGGTGTGTATTTTGGAATTGATGATTTTTACCTCCTCGAAAAGAAACAGTTTACCAAAACATGGTTTGGAATAGCATTTTATTCTGCTTTTATCGGAATTGCATCTCATTTGATGATGGATCTTTTAGGCCATTACGTAAATCCTGTGTATATACCTTTTAGACCTGTATCTTTCTTACCGATATGGTTTAGCACAGAGACTTGGATGCTATTTGGCCAAGCAAGGACTAATTCTGATGCCGTTTTTCTCATCATGACTTTCGTTTTTGGCCTATTTTCTTTGATCTGGTTGAGGATTATCAAGAAGGAAAATCTTCTGAAGAAATGGTACAACGTACTCCCAAGCGTTGAACCAATCAACACCCAACAACCACCAATAGTGAATATTTACACAGATTGCGATGAATTTGAATATAAGGAATTCCCGCCATTCGAACCGGACAAATGGATGTTCAAGAAAAATATGGCGATCAAGAGGCAGCCGCTCAGACTCTGGACAAGGCCGACCACAAAAAACATCATGATTGTGTTGATTACGTTGATTGTTCTCGATATCATTATTGAGATGGTGTTAGAACTTGCCCTTCCTCAATTTTACGAAGAGCAAGCACCTCTTTGGATGCGTTTATTTTCGATTTCGCATATTACGGCGTATTTAATAGTTATTGTTATATTGTTTGATGAAAAATTTATTCGATCTCTGTTCCTACTCTTTCTTCCTCTTGCGTTTGTGCTGCTTTATGTTGTTATATTTATTTTGATCCCCGATCCTTCGGTTTCTGCTAATACTGTTTTGGGGATTTTAATCTCCCATTCATTACATTTTGCAGCATATATATATTGTCTGGTTAAGAAGAAATGGAGTGATTGGCAATATCTTTTGCATGCGAGTATCATTTATTTTGTATATTTCATAATTCTCTGGCTTTTAATTCCGGATTATAAGATGATTTATGTATTTGGGCTAACCGAAACCTTAATAATTCACACAATAAGTAGTTGGATAATGATTTTGACAACCTTTATTGTTGAGCGTTTCAATAAGCATGGGAAACCGGTCCAAAATCCTCAATGAGGAGAGAAAATTGGACGCGAGATTGGTACAAC
>CAZUTM010000121.1:5433-13886 GCA_964623665.1 uncultured archaeon | reverse complement strand
AAACTTAAATCGAACCAGCTTTTCAATTATCGAGTCCTTAATATTATATCTTTCTGAGATTTCGCTAATCGAAATGGGCTCATGGCTCAATCCCTCCAAAAATTTCGACACGTTCTTATCCGCAAGCAACCCCGCAATATCCGCAATTTCCTCATCCGAAACGATATGTTCTTCTTTATAATAATCAATATATTGCTTCAAGATTTCTTTATTCTCAATTTTCTTAACGAATTCGGGGGGATATTGGGCCAAAAAGCAGTCGTAGAGAAAGAAAATATTGTTCGGCAAGCCCGGAAGGTTTTCCATCGTTAAAAGATTCAGTCGATAAAACGGTGTGAGGTAGATATCCAAATTTTCGGGTTTAATCTTGTATTTCTCGTATAATTCCTCCATAAGCACATTTTTTGAGATAATTGCTTCCCGGAGAACTTGAAAGATGGTAACCCTTGTTTTGTCTTTAAATGTGAAAATAAATAACTCTTGTTCTGTCAATTCCGAATAACTCTTTATTTGCCGGTAAATATCGTGCAGGATATGGTTGAACTGATTGGTTTCTATTGAATTTATGAGATTTGAAGTATGAGTTTTGAAGATTTCCTCGCAAATATTCAGTTCATCGCTCGGATCGACCTCCAAGATAATGAAATACTTCTTATCGCCCTTTTCATACATATATGAAACATAGCGCATATCCTCCTCGACAAGCACAATACATTCACCGGAAGGACTTATCTCATGCTTTGCCCATACTTTAAGCATTAGATCTTTGGAAAGAGGATGTTCCGCTGGAGGATACTGGGAGATAAAGATAGGCCCTTGTTTATTGTCCCATGTGTTTAAAATGATCCGTTTCACAGCTACCCCGAAGATTAAAATATCCTTTGCGTTTATAACTTTTTTGAATAATGACTTTTAAAATAATAAACATGCAAAAAAAAGACCGAAAAAAAATTTCAGTTCACGGGATTATCCACGTTCAGAATATGCTGTGGATATTCGTTGGGAATGTCCCTTTCCCTTGTTTTTTTTAATGTTGAGTTAAGCCGCCTCATCAATGCAGTTTATAATTTCATTTTGGTTAAAAATCGTTAGAAAAAAAGTATCCATTCCCTATTTTGGTTGATCCGCTAAAAGTTTATGTTTTTTTGGCTTTTTTGGGCTTTTGTTTATATTTTAATATGCCTTTTTTATAATTGCAATGAATGATTATGTAGTGGAAATAAAGGATTTGCACCGCAGATTTGGAAATGTTCACGCTGTCAACGGTTTAAATCTTTCGGTTAAGAAAGGTGAGATCTTCGGTCTTTTGGGCCCTAATGGCGCGGGAAAAACGACGACCATTAAAATGATTATGGGTTTATTGGAACCGAATGAAGGAACAATTCAAGTGATGGGATTGAATCCCGGTGAGGATGATGTTCGAATAAAAGAGCTGATTGGCTATGTTGCTGAAGAACCGCTTATCTATAAAAGCCTGACCCCAAAAGAATTATTTAATTTCATAGCCAGTATAAGGCGCCTTGACCCACAGAAAACTACGGCAAGACTCCGAGAACTCATGGATTCTCTCGAGGCGGTTAAATATTACAATGCGGTTATTCAAACTCTTTCTCATGGAAATAAACAGAAGATTCAAGTAATCGCTTCTATGCTCCATAATCCGCCATTATTGATTTATGATGAGCCTCTTATCGGTTTGGATGCGAGAAGTGCTCGGGTTGTCAAGGAGTTGCTTCAGATCCACGTAAAGCATGGGGGAACCGTGATATTATGTACGCATATTATGGAAGTTGCCCAAAATATGTGCGACCGAATTGCAATTATTTGTGATGGAAAATTGTCGGCTTTGGGTTCGCTTCAAGATTTGAGGGCCTTAGCCAACGAACCGAATGGAACCCTTGAAAATGTGTTTATTAAATTAACCGGACAAGAATTGGAAATTGAAAAAGATTTGGAATCATTAAGAAAAGTCTTTAACGACACCGTTTGAAAGACCTTGGAGGATCGAAAAAAATGATGAGTGAATATTCGAAAATTGTACGAACCGAGAAAGAACTGATGAAGATCTCCAAAGTGGTGTATACCGAGCAATTTTTCCATGGGATGCTCGAAATGGCGGGCTCGCAAAAAGCGCAAATGCTTGAAAAACTCACGAAGAACCCGGGATACATGAAATCACAAGATGTCGTTATGAAGGTGTTCGTAGCGATCTTTCAAATCTTGCTTGTTATTGTTCCCGTGTCTGTATTTATGAATTTTCAATCCGCCTATACTCAGAACGATCATTATCAGCTGCTGTTTGCGCTTTCTTCAACGATTTCGATTCTAACGGTGTTTCAAATCTTTTATATCTTGATTTTCGGAATCAATACGCTGACCGGGATGTTTGGCGTTGATACTTATGCATATTTAGAAACCCTTCCGCTGAGTCGAAAAGATCTTGAAAATATTTCGTATCAGACTCTGGTGCATGGCTTTCGCTATCAACTATTGGCAATTTTCTTCACACTTCCTCTTGCGACGTTGATATTATCGTTTCTTAAGTCGGAGTTCTTTCTTCTTCCGCTTGTGGCTTCCGTAATCAGGTCCATTATCGTGGTACAGCTTTCGATTTGGTTAACCGTGCGAACATCTGCTTATTTTGCCCAAAAATTTAGTAAGTATGCTGTAAATTCGAGAAAAAATACCATAATTCGTATATTATTTACGCTAGTGTATGCAATCGGCTCTTTTATGATCTATTTGGTGTTCCAATTAGCGTTTAGCGTATTAGTTCAAATGGTTAACCAAGCCATCTTACCGGAAAATCTGCGGATTCCGCTTACCTATCTTTTTAGCGCGATCCCGATTATATTTTCTGATTCCTATCTTTATTGCATGCTTTTCTTCCAATTCACGGATTTTCCTATCGCCATTTACATTTTAAGCATAATAGGGACGATATTAGGCGTCTTGATTGCGATTAAATTATGGAAATCCACAAAAAATATCGTATTTACTATTGGGGTGAAGAAACAAGGGATGAGAGCTGAAGGTAGAGAAGAAATTTCCGATATAACGCAATTAAATGTCGAAATCAATACTCCGATAAACGCTTTCATCAAGCGGGACTTGACCGCGATTAGCAGAGATCTTCAATTGATGATGTTTGTGGTGATGGCCTTCATTCTCCCCGCATTCGGCTTGATTGTGAATTCATCTGCAGCAAGCTCGGCCGAGATCCCAATTGAAGAATTGTTCTTCCCGACATACTTGATTATCTCTCTCTACTCCATGATTACATCCTTAATGGTATTTGGTGGATTGACACAAATCGAAGATGATGGGAATGCAATTGGTATGAGTCTCCCTATTGTAATTCGCGAGCAAGCGCTGGGTCGGGTGAAACTCGCTTTGTATATCTTGTTGCTTGCGCCAATTCCAACAGCCCTCTATTTAATCATAACACAAGATTTGGTGCTTTATTTCTTTGCACTTCTCAATTTGTTAGCTATCCCATTGTTCTTCGTCTTCTTTTCTATAATTACATTTTCATTATCGTTCGGAAAAGTTAACAAGAGATATACATTGAATATGGTCAATATTGAACATAAAATTCTGAAATATGTCGGAATTTTCGTTCTCACATTTGTAATTTATGGTCTGGACACGGCTGGTTTCGTTTATTTCGGTGAATTATACGGAATTTTTGCGGGTTTGATTATCTCATTGCTGCTCAAACTCTTGGGTGCGGTTTTTCTATTGCTGATTTTCGCAAAAATGTTTCCGGGAAGAAAAATCTACGAAAAATCAATATCCATGCAATAGATTTTTATCTAACATACAGAACGGGCTTTTTTTTTGCAGTATTTTTTTGCATTTTTTTGTGAATTTTTTTCATCTTTTTTATATGCGTTTTTATATTAAATTACGCACTATATTTATAAACACCAAGTGTAATTTCTTATGAAATTCCATATATGATGTTGGTCTTGTTGTTTCGGGATTTTCGATTAATATAAATTATCGGAATCATGTGAATGATTAAAATTTTAATATGATCCGCTTTCCAATGTTTTTCTTTTTTTGACATTTTCAACCGAAAGATTAAAAATTTTGATTATGCTTAATGGAATCGTGTCAGAATCGTTTATTGAAAAAACCGAAAAAGCGGTTGACGAATTTATTGATAAGTCCTTGCTTCTAGCGAAAACGGAATTCCTTTCGTTTCTTAAGAAAAATGCGGATCGAACGTACCGGGACATTTTAAAAGATATTGAGATTTCGCGGAAAAGCTTTTTAAATATTTTATTGGGATCTATCTCTTTATCTGTGATTATTGCGCTTGCGATAAATTACTTTTCTTTTATCATTGATACCCAAGCATTTTTAGGCGGGTCGGGGATATTCATTGGGGTATTTACCGGTGTCTTTGGAGGTGCGTTTTTGATTGATAAAACCCAAAAACGATTTCTCCTTTTGACTATCAATAACTTTGCGGCGTTCGCTGCATCGTTTTTCTTATTTTTGTTTATGGAAGGACGATTTTTGAATAGCGTAAATACATTATGCGGTGCAATTCTTGCGTTTTCGATTGTGTTCTCGGGGATGCTTTTGTTGATAATGTTAGTGGAACTTACTACCATTATGGAGCGTGGTCGAATCAGTGCGGCGGTGTTAATTATTGGAGCTATTGCCATCGCGTTATTCTATTTCTTTATGAGTCTTCCGATCACTCCCATTATTCCGATTTCGCTTCCTGCAATTCTTGGGGCTTATTTTTTAAAAGTATCCCGAAGCGAAAAAGAACAAAGCGAGACCACCAAAACCATTGAAGAAGAATCTATTGAAGGCCTCAAAGAAGAAAAATATACTCCGGAAGAGAATTTAATTGTCCCAAAAGTTATCACAATCGGAAACTACAAAATTATTGTTTCAAATGCCAAATACTATTTTATTATTTTACTCTATGGGTTTATCTGTGGATTAATTATTCCTATTGATCTTATTGTAAGAACATTTCTTATCGATAAACCGCTTAGCTCTTTGATAATGATTGCAGTGATTACATCTCTCTTGATCCTTATCGGGGGTATAGTAATCGGGTTTGTATTCGATTATTTTGGCAAAAAAATTACACTATCCGTGATGATTCTCATCATTTCGATTGCAAACTTCCTCAATATCTTCACTGCAGAATCGGCATCCGAGATCAATATGACGGTGATCTCTTCGTTCGCGATTTTTGTGTTCTTTGTTCTCACTCCTCTCCTCCTTGGAGATATTGGAAGAAGAAGCAAAATGGGTAAAATGATCGCATTATGGTTGATCATGGGCTTCGGGGGGCTTTTAGGCGGATATTTCTTCAAAATTAATCTCTTATTTTCAATAATCCAAGATATCGAAATAGATATCCTTAATGAAATTGATGGAATCAACCGAATTGTTTATTTTAACTATTCAACCACCTCGGTAGTATTTATGGCGTGCATCCTTCTTCTTTTCATAATCTCTTTTATCAAGGAAGAAATTTCAATAAAAGAATACAATTGGCCAAGCTCCCTTATCAAATTGTATATTATCCATGACTCAGGAATCTTATTATATGAATATTCGTTCAAAGAATCAGAAGCGGGTGTCGACTCCGATCTTGTATCCGGCGGGATTGTTGGGTTGGTATCGATGTTGAAGGAGATCACCAAAGAAAACACTCGGCTTCGAACTATTGATCATGGAACCAAGAAATTGATTTTCCGCTGGGATTCTTCCGGAAAAGCGATCTTTGTTTTGATGGTTGAATACGAATCGCTCATTGTACGACAAAAACTCTCCGCACTTGTAAAATCATTTGAGCAGACGTATAAAAAACTCTTGCTTGATGTGGATACAAAAGGCGTAAATACACATGAATGGGCTTCGGTAAAAGACATGATTGAATTTTATTTAACGAGAAAGAAGTTTGATATTTTAGGCTTAAAAAAATTGATCGATTTTTTAGAAACTACGAAAGGTCCAAGTTTGCAGAATAAAACCGAAAATGCTCATCCTCATAATTCTGATCAATAAGCTTCAACCATCTCGATGAACGACAAAATTTGGTCCATTTTCGGGTATAACATAAAGATTTTATACTTTACTTCTTTTTTTGCTATTGTTACCATGTCTGATCCCGAGAGTTATATCAAGATTGCAATAAAAAATCTTAATCGTGTTGAAAAATTGATGAAATCGGAGAATCTCGCCGAGGCCCAAGAAATCGTACAGTCCGCCCTTGAGATTCTTCGAGGATCGCATGAACGTATAAAATACGCAGAAGCATGTTATTATATGGCCGAAATTCTGCGAATCCGAAATGATCTTAATGAGGCCGCAAAATTTTATTTCGAAGCGGCAAAAATATATTCTGATTTATTACTCTCGGACCTCACCGCATCGATGTTAAAAGATGCAATTAATGCTTTTCAATATATCAACGATATTGCTTCATTGAAAGAAAAAATTGATGAAGCATTGAACATCGCAAGGCCGGTTTGCTTTAAATTGGATATCGCATCAATCCTAAGTATTGCAGGCAACATCTTCTATAATAAACGAAAATGGAATGATTCTATCACATATTTCCTACAAGCAGTAGAAATCGGCGGTAATGGAATTAAGGGAATTGAGCACGTATACTATAAAATTTCATCGTGCTTTTTTCAATTATGCAAATGGGTTGATTCCATTCTCAACGGTAAGATCGTATTGGGCTTGATTGACACCACCAAGAACCCCACGTTGGTGATTCCTCAAACCATCCTTATTTCTCGCGCATATATGCGTTTGTTCGATTATGATAATGCGATGTATTATTCCTCCAAAGCCGTTGATTATTTTGACCGATCCATGGATCCAAAATTTGCAGTAGCATATCTCAACCATCTCGAAATTAATTATTTCTTCAAAAAAATTCAATATGCATCGAGAATCGCTGAGAAATATTTAGAAACGCTAGAAAGACTTCAACTCACAGAACTTCTCCCGGAATTATTGTGGTGGGTTGGAAAGATCGAAACCGAACTCAATCGGGACAATGCGATCAATTATTTTAATGAAGCGATTGAAAAGAGTAAGAATCAAAAAAATTATAAGATAGAACAAGCCGCAGCGATAGATCTTGCCAGAATTTTAATTTCATATGGTAGAATCGGAGAAGCGACAGACCTCATCAACCAATACGAATCAATGGCATATAAATCCAATGATCCCGAAATTATGGCCGAGTTTTTTGAAAAAAAAGGCCTCATCGAGTATATGTTAAAAAATTATGAACCTGCTCTCAACTCATTTATCAAATCTGCAGAATATTACAAACAGAGCAATAATCTGTATGAAGAGACCAATGCGCTATATAATTGCGCTTGCATATATAATATATTAGGGAAAGAGAAGGAACTGTATCCGCTCTTGCAGAGAATCGTGCAAATTGATATTCGATTTGCGGAGATGGCACGATCGGATCCGGATTTTGCTTCGCGCTATAATGATCCCGATTTCATCAATATCGTAGGGCAATTCAGCCGTTCTCGTAATAAAAATTAGCAACAATCTTAATAAAGTTTCATAATCGAAATGCTTTCATTCACAACCTCAACCTTTTTAATTTTTGAAGGATTTTTTACTTCATGGAAAATCAAATTATAAAAATTAAAGAAGGAAACGTTCCAATTCTCGTTCCGGAATCCATTTTCGTGTTTGCACCCCACCCCGATGATGAATTACTGAGCTGCGGAGGTACTATCTTAAAATATCGAAAATTGGGGTCCAAAATCACCGTAGTTGCCGTGACCAAAGGAAAAGGAGGCTATACAAAAAACATCAATCAAGGAGAAATCATAGAAAAACGCAAGCATGAACTGGAGGTTGTGAAAGAAATGCTTGATTGCGAACTTTTAGAATTGGAAATGGACGAAGTAGAAGTAAAGCGGGAGACCATTTCAGCATTCACCCAATTGCTCAGAAAACACAAACCCCAAGTAATTTTTATGCCGCACCCTTCCGACGTCCATCGAACCCACCGAAAGCTCTCCGTGGTGCTAAAAGAATCTCTCTACCATGCCGTTACCGGAAAAGCCTACGGTGGCGGTGATGAAGAATATCGACCCCTTGGCGTCTTCTTCTACGAATCCCCTTCATGTAAATTCCAATTCGTACAAAATTCCATTTTCGTGTATGTGAATATTTCGGATTATTGGAATGATAAAATCAATATCTTCAATATTGCATATAAAACGCAAGCGGAGATGTTAACCCGCGTCTTGAAATGGGCTGAAGCCACCGCTATTTTAAGAGGATTTGAAATTGAGCAAGAAAAAGCCGAATGCTTTATTCCGTATACCGAATACGTTCCACTCAAAATCATGTTGAATTAAGTGGCATTCCTTAACCGCATTCCTTAACCGCATTCCTTAACCGCATTCCTAACCCGCATTCCT
>CAZUTM010000121.1:0-5333 GCA_964623665.1 uncultured archaeon | reverse complement strand
CCGCATTCCTTAACCGCATTCCTTAACCGCATTCCTTAACCGCATTCCTTAACCGCATTCCTTAACCGCATTCCTTAACCGCATTCCTTAACCGCATTCCTTAACCGCATTCCTTAACCGCATTCCTTAAATTTTTTTAGTATATTTAGCGCTTTTTTGAATTCTAATCTTATTTTATTTCGAGTTAAGAGATCTATTTCAATATTTCGCGCTAAACTCAACAGAAAGAATAAAAAATATAAATAAGCTATTGAAACTCTAAAAATTCATTTGGAATTCCATCTTTATAATATTGCGCTCTGCTTACAAATCGATCTTGAAATTCGGGTATCATACTCAATATGGAACCTCCAACCCAATTCGAATTGAGTCGTTCCATAGGCGCAATCACTTTTACATCTTGAAGCTGCTTTCCTCTCTTGGATAACTCCAACTCAATTTCATTCTGAAGACGATCATCAATTTGGGGGAAAAGGGAAGACCCACCCACCAAAAAAATCTTGGAAAGAAGCGCTCTTCTTAAATCGATCTCAACTTGATCAAGAACATCGCAGATCATTTCGGGAAGCGGCTTTAGCTCCAAATTGTTTAATGAAGGTTTGAAAAACAACTCCGGAATCAAAAAGCGCTGCGAACTCAATTCCACCGTACTCCCATCGGGAAGATTGTATTTTTTCGTGAGTTCTTTGAGATGCTTCATGTCTTCCTCGAAATTCAGTGAACAGAAACAAGCCCGCTCTTTCAAAACTTTGACTACCTCTTTTTGAACACTTGAATCAATGCGTAGACCTGCTTCGGTCAATAATTGCATTAAATATCTATCCAAATGGCTTCCGCCTATATCATACACATGAAAAGCATGGTGTAAAATATAGGATTCATAAATCGGCGCGATTCTTGTAGAACTTGCACCCATATCGACTACCAAACCCGTCGTAAAGCCGCCGGAATACATCGTTAGCATTACATCGGTGACCGGATAAAACCCCATCACTTGAATATCCTCGATAAACAATTTAAATAAACTTTTTATTTCATGTTGATACGTCAATGGATGGATGATAAGCAAAACGTTCACACTCGTTGGGTCTATCCCAAGAAGATAAAAACAATAGTCAACAATCGCTTTATAGGCCATCCAATCATTGATAGCGCCGTTCTCAATTGGGTAAGTGATCTTGTAAAGGCCCATTGCATCAATCAACTCATTTCCAACGAAAATATTTTTTTGCGAAATACCCAACTCGATGTTCTGATATTTCGGAATCCCTGTCATACTTAAAAAAGTATAACGAGGATCGTTCTCTCCGCCGAATCCGATTTTGGTAGAATATTGCCCAATTTCCATGATCACGGTGTTGCCAGCCACATTTTAAGTATGTGAAAAGATCTTAAATGTTTTTTGGATCTTCTTATCAATATGATTTCTATTTGGAGAAAAAGAAATATATTTTACTGAAAACCAGAGAAAAAGGGTCTTACGAAAAGATTAATGAAATACAAAAATGAAAACTTAATGAAAGATTTGTGGATAATCTCTCTCCAATCGCTTTATAATCGTTCGGTATTCCATCAAATCTTTGGAATTCAGAGCATCGGCGTGTTGATTAAGATACTGCAAAAATTGTTTTGCTAATTTGATATCTCGTTGATTTAACTCCTTCTTTTCGGAAAAGAACAACAAAAACTCCTCATAGATAAAAAGAAAACGCTTCTTCACGTCTTCGTCCAAATTTTTCGCATAATCTATTTTGAACTGCATACATGATACCCCTCTTATTCTCAATCAGCTTATGGTTGCAAAGCAATAAAAAATTTTGTGTTTCTAAAAGTTTGTTTTTTTGCCACAGTTTTAATTTTTTATATTTTTTTTCTGAATTAAATAATTATATATTCTTAGCATGTTGGGCCATGAATTTTCTAATTTCAAGAAACACAATCTCCGAACATTCTGCATTAATCGAATGCGGGCCTTTCGGAATTTCAATGAATGTAGAATTTTTAATTAATTGATGCAGTTCTCTTCCTCTCGTAATAGGTACTAATGAATCCCGATCTCCATGCATAATCAGCACGGGAATACTGATTTGAGATAGCCTCTCACTAAGGTTAAATTCCTTTACGATATTTTCCATGAAGGCAATATATACCTCTTTCGGCAACTTCAGCTTGTATTGAATGGATCTTTCAATGACTTCGGGATGCTCTTTTCGGTATTTATGAGATGTTCCCAGCATAGTGTTCATACTCACCGCGTCTCTACCCAACTCGACTTTTCCGGACTTGAAATCATCAAGAATTTTATTCAAGGAATCTCCGTGATTCTGGGCAGCGGTGGATTCCAAAATCATTCCGGCCAATTCCTCTTGATACATCAACGCATATAATTGCGCGATCATTCCGCCCATTGAATGTCCGATAATAAAATATTTTTTGGTTAAATTAGGGATGAGTCCGTGAACGATCTCATGCGCATCTTCGCAAATTTGCTTCATTGTATAGAGTGCCAAAGTCTGCTCATAGGTATTTCCCACCGGTTTGTCCGAATCCCCATGGCCTCGATGTTCCCAAGCCAACATTATGAATTCATTGCTAAATTCTTTTTCAAACGATTCCCATGTATATAAGCCAGAACCAAATCCATGAAACATCACAAGGAGAGGTTTTTTGTCTTGATTAGATGATGAATTAGCGTCGGTTAAATGATAATGAAGCCGAATTCCCGATTTCAACGTGAAATAATCCATATTCGTTGAAAGACAGCTCGAATATTTGAGTTTTGTCTTTTTTTTTCCAATAAGGGCACGGGTGCAATTTTTTTTTTTTAACACTACAAAACTCGAATAAACAAAATCGTTAAATTCCCATAAAACAAACTATGCACATCAATAAGGAAAAACGATCCCAATGACCGTAGAAGAATGGCGCGATTTTGTAGCGTATCAATTAAATGATGATGGTCTAGAAGAGGAATTGCCATCATTAGACCTTCAAACAATTAAACATGAGCTAACCAGTGAGCGTGTATTATTATTATGCCGATACGATTTGAGGAAAATTTTCATCTGGAAAGGTCCAAGGAGTCCCGTTCGTAAACGTTTTATTTCTTCTCGTGTCGCGAGTCGGTTACAAGAAAAGGCGACGAACAGCCGCGGGATGCATTTGAAGATTATCTCCGTTGATGCGGGGGATGAACCAGCAGATTTTCTATCTTCATTCGGGGTATCAAAATATGAAATCAAAGAAGAAGATAAACCCGAAGACCTCTATTACGTTACGAATGCGGAGAAGCAAAAGATAGTAGAATCCAGTAGTGCAAAACAAAAAGAAGAAGCAGCTAATCAAAAACAAGAATATTGGAGTCCATTGCTTGAGGAAGAAAAGAAAGGTACTGCTGCGATTGCTGCAAAAACAACTTCTGTCGATATTTCCGAAGAGAAAAAGAAGGCAATTCAAAAATTAAAAGAAATGTCACCAAGCGAACCAACGATTCGTCCCGTCCAAAAGCCAACGTATGCGGCCGCACCCTCAATGGGTTCTCAAGAAGTGGAAAAAATTCTTAAGGATATCGCAGATAAAGATGCGCCTAAAGAATTTAAACGTTTGAATATTATAATCGGAGCTAATTTGTTCGGTCCATCCATTATTAAACAACAAGTGTTTGGCAAAGAGATTGAGAAGCAAAAATGGGATCTCATCCCACAAATTCCGGAAGGTCGTATTGAAATCGATTCGAAGAAGATTGTGATTCATGTAAAAGACAATCGAATTCTTGCTGTTGAAGTTCTGATGGATAAAGATGGAAAAGTGAATGAATTTGTGGCCTCATCATCCAAACAAGAAGAGAAGAGTGCAGATTCTGGCAAATGCGAAACTGCGGCTAAGCCCGATGCAGCACCAGGGCAGTCAGCATCTGCAAAACCCGCGGGTAAGCGCGCTCTACCTCCGATCCCAAAAGCGGAGGAATAACCCCTGATAAATATTATCGATATTTTTTATTCTGTTTTCCAAATTAGTTTTTGTTCTTGAAAATGTATAACCAATTTTCCCAAAATTTCATTGTAAGCAGAAAAAAAAGGGGTGTTGGACATTACTGCAATATATCTTGTTTAGTTCTGCTGATGCAAGTGTAATATCACCGATTTTTCGAATTGTTATGGAATATAATTTCATAATAAATTATGCACGCTGTTTATAAATAAGGTGCGTAAATTAATATGACTTTATATATACATTAAAAAAATTCCAAGGAACCACGGGGCATTCCCGCAGAATATCCACGGTCTATTCGGAACGTGGATAACTAGGTCCATTGGAAGTTTTTTTCGGACTTTTTTTTTATGTTTGCATTAAGATGTTTATTTTAAGCAACTGTTGTTGGTCTGAAGGCCGAAGAAGCGATAAAAACAAAGAAAAAGAATTTAAATTTTTGAAATCTCTCTGAAAATATTGAGAACACGAAAAAAGGGAAGTGCGTTTGCGTATAATGCCTATTTGCGATATTTATTTCAATTTATTTTGTTTATATTTTCCAAGAATTTCTTCCTTCTTTCCGGATTCAATCTTTTCGAAGGAACCATCGTTGAATTTAAGATCTCCACCTTCAACTTTAAATTCACAAATCTGCGAATCGAGATTTTCCATACTATAATAACCGCTGGATTTTTTCGAGATAAAGACATCATTAAACACATCAAGTGCGCTTAAAATGAAGATGCCTTGAAGAGCATAATCAGAATGTGATCCTACTGCGGGTGCTGCTGCATGTACTTCAGGTTTCTTTTCGAGTTTTGGAGCCACAACCGTTGGTTCCAGTTTCTTACCGGGTGCGGTTGAAGCTGCGGGTTCCGATTTCTTAGCGGGTGCTGCTTCTACCTTTGGGGCCTCAAGTTTTGCCCCTTCCGGTTTCGCTTGTTCTTTTTTCGGCTCGACTTTGGGCCCAGTTCCGCTTGCTCCTATAGTTTTCGATACAACATTATTTCCCGAATCTGTGAAGCTGGACTCTATCAATGCTTTGAATTGTTTATAATTGGTATCGGTTTCGGGATCCTTTCCGATTTTCCTTTCATCGATTTCAATGACTTTGGTTAACCCTCTTCCGTAGATCGTATTTCCAATGGTATATCCATGTCCTTTCAAGCTTTCTGCTTGTCTAAATGCCGTTCTTCTATCGATTAACGTTTGTCCTTTTCCATTCCAGAGCCAGATTACCAAATTTTCTTCATCCACGATTATAATTGATTCGTTTGATTTCATAGAATTCGGATCCCAAGGAATGGGTTCAATAACTCCACCCTCTTTTGCCCGAAACATAATAAAATATTGCTTTGCTG
>CAZUTM010000120.1:3711-14288 GCA_964623665.1 uncultured archaeon | reverse complement strand
GAGATCTTCAAGCGATTATTTTGAAACGGAGATCGCGTAGAAATTTCAATCGAAATGAAATGATTTCATCTGCAAAGGTATCTTCAATATTATTTTATACTGGGGGAGTTCGTCCAAATGAAGAAATTCATTATCGGATGACGCCATCAGCAGGCGCACTCCATCCTTTGAATACCTACATACTCATCAATCGAGTCGAATCAATCCCAAAAGGAATCTATCTCTACATTCCTTCAATACACGGAATAGTACCCGTAAATACCTCACCCAACGTTTCTGAAGATCTCACCTTCGCAGCTTTAAGGCAAGAGATGGTAAATCGCTCGAACGTAACCATCATTTGGACTGCGGAAATATATCGTGCATATTACAAATACATGAACCGCGCCTATCGTTATATTTATCTCGACGCTGGCCATGCATGCCAAAATGCTTATCTCGTATCAGAAGCATTGGGTTTGGGTGCTTGCGCAATAGCCGCTTTGGAAGATGAAATGATATCGGAGATTTTGAAAATCGATGGCAAAACCGAATTCCCCATATACATGATTGCAATCGGAACGAATAAATAACAAAACGGCTTATTTAAACATAACATGGCTGCAAAAAGTACCAAGCCCGATTGGGAAAATAGTGAAGTATTTGCGGTTAATACAAAAATGACTCGAAACACCGCCGTTCCTTACGAATCTATTGAGAAAGCAATGGCTTGCAAACTTTCTAATTCAAGGTTTTTTAAATCTTTGGATGGAGAATGGCGTTTTCATTGGGTGAAACGACCAGCAGATCGGCCCGTTGACTTTTACAAACCAGACTTTGATATCACTTCATGGAAAACCATTACGGTTCCATCGAATTGGGAGATGCAAGGATATGATATTCCCATTTATACCAACTACAAATATCCTTATCCGTTGAAAACGAGAAACATCCCAACAATCGATCATAACGATAACCCTGTTGGATCTTATCGCACCGAATTCACTATTCCGTTGGAATGGAAAGGCAGAAGGATAATATTACATTTCGGAGGCGTAATGTCTGCGTTTTATGTATTTGTGAATGGACAAAAAATAGGATATTATCAAGATTCTATGACCGCTTCCGAATTCGATATAACTGATGCGATTATTGAAGGGACGAATATTTTGGCGGTGGAGGTCTATCGCTGGTCCGATGGAAGTTATTTTGAGGATCAAGATATGTGGAGATTTTCCGGCATATATCGATCCGTTTATCTTTATTCTGCCCCGTTGATTCATTGCACTAACTTCTTTGTATACTCGGATTTGGATGAAAAATACGAGGATGCCACATTGTTCTCCGAAATTATGCTTAAAAATTACTCTAATAATGATGAAAATGATATAAAAGTGGAGATCAAATTATTAAATTCGGACGGCAAACCGGTTGAAAATGATCTCTTGATGAGCGAATCGATATCTCTCCCGGCAAACTCGGAAAAAAAGATCAAATTGGAGAAAAATGTGAAAAATCCGAAAAAATGGACCGCGGAAACTCCAAATTTATACACATATATAATTCAAATCAAAAAATCCAATGGAGAAATCGTAGATATTCAAAGCTGTAAGACCGGATTTCGCAAAGTGGAAATAAAAAATCGAATGTTTTTAGTTAATGGAAAACGGGTTTTGTTGAAAGGAGTCAATCGTCATGAACATGATCCCGAAACCGCACACACTTTGACCGAAGAAAGAATGTTGCAAGATATCTTAATCTTTAAGCAATTTAATATAAATGCGGTTCGCACAAGCCACTACCCGAACGACCCTAAATGGTATGATTTATGCGATCAATATGGAATATATGTAGTCGATGAAGCAAATCTCGAATCCCATGGAGCAAGATTGAAAATCCCAAGATCACGAAAAGAATGGACAGCACAATGTCAAGCTAGAATGACTAATATGGTGGAAAGGGATAAAAATCATCCTTCGATTATTATTTGGTCATTGGGAAATGAAGCGGGAAACGGAAAAAACTTTATCAAAATGAAAGAAACCACCTTGAGTATCGATAAAACCCGGCCCATCCATTATGAGGGCGATTATGAATTCACAGAAACGGATATCTTTAGCACGATGTACACTCCTCCCGCGGATGTTGAAAAATCGCTAAACGGACAGTCAATACTCTTGGGCGCGGTAAAAAAAGCCGACCCGAAAAAATTCGAATCGATGCCTCGGATGTTGTGTGAATACGCGCATTCGATGGGCAACAGCCTTGGAAATTTTCAAGAATACTGGGATATCTTCGAAAAATATCCGCAAGCAATGGGCGGCTTCATTTGGGACTTTGTAGATCAAGGAATTAAAAGAGTCACCGAAGACGGCAAAATGTGGTATGCATATGGAGGAGATTTCGGAGACAAACCGAATGACCGGAACTTCTGTATCAACGGTATCGTAGGCCCGAATCGAGAACTTCATCCATCAATGTGGGAAATGAAAAAAGTTCAACAACCGGTTAAGGTTTTTGCGGTGGATAGACTTAATGGCGTCTTTATGGTTCAAAACAAGCAAGACTTCATTTCAACAGCATATCTGAATGTTACATGGAAACTCAGAGCAAACGGAAAAGAAATTCAAACCGGACAAGCAGGCCCATTGGATATTCCGCCGGGTGAGAAAAAAGAATTACGAATCGCCTATAAACCGGCCAAAATTACACCGCAGACCGAATATTATCTCTATATCGAATTTTCACTGAAAGAAAAGACAACGTGGGCAGACAAAGGACATGTTGTTGCTTGGGATCAGTTTGAAATTCCATATGAAAAGGAACACCCGGTTCTGATCCAATCCAACGAGATACCACCCTTAGAAGTCACAGAATGGAAAGAGAGATACAACATCAACGGCAAAAACTTTATCATCTCGCTTAACCGGAAAAAGGGAACCATCGACTCGATTCAATATAACGGCATAGATCTATTGATTAGCCCTTTGCAAATGAATTTTTGGAGGGCACCAACGGATAACGACAAAGGATTTACCAATTTCGCACCCTTCCTTTACCGAAAATCCAAATGGGCAAATGTCCCGAAAAGAATGCGAGTAAAAACCATGAAAATGAAAAAATTGAGCGATGCGCACTACCAATTCACAATCACATTCAATGCCCCGCTTTGCAAGTCACTCATCTCGGTTATGGACTTTTACGGAAACGGATGGATTGACATTGAGAACATAGTGATCCCGACCAAAGAAATGATCAAATTCGGCATGACCACCCAAGTTTCGAGAGAATATTCCACAATTTCATGGTACGGACTCGGACCGCATCCAAATTATTGGGATCGAAAAACCGGCGGAGTATTAGCACAACACCAATTGCCGTTGGAAAAGTTCGTGCATAACTACGTGAGACCCCAAGAAAACTCCAATAGGAGCGATGTTCGGTGGGCAAAATTCGGAAATGCCTCGGATGACGGATTTTTACTGATCGGAAAACCCACATTTTATTTCTCCGCATACCCATATACCTCCGAACATTTGGATCAAGCCCAACACTTGCATGAATTGAAAGAGGAAAACTTTATTGAAGTAAATATAGATGCCATTCAGATGGGCGTTGCAGGTAACAATTCTTGGGGTGCTAAACCGCTGGATCAATACCGATTATGGCCGAATAAAGAATACCGGTATAAATTCAGATTGATCCCCGAGTACAAAAAGCATGGCACGGTAGAAGATTTATATATTAAAGAAATCATCGACAAAAAAGAATAAGCGGAATACATTAACACGATTCTTTTTTTTGCCAACCTTTTTAATTCTCTTTTTTAATCATCTAAGAATAATTCGTCTTCTTTGATTTCAAACAGTTCTTCTTCAAATAATTCATCTTCTTTGATGGAAAACCCTTCTTTTTTATCCAATTCTTGCTTATTTTCTAAAAGAAATTCTAACGGGGTTAATTCCGTCTTTTCTGCGGGTTTTTTGGTGTCGATCTTATGTTCCACAAATGCTTTTCGCTGTGCGATAAACTTCTTTTTAAGATCTTCAAGCGATACCGGATTTTCCACAATCATGTTCTTTTCAAGATCTATCATTTCAACGACATCAATTGGTTCCCACCCCGTATCCGGTGCAAGATTAAACGCTTTATTTTTCATATTGTTCAGGATTTCGATATATGTATTGATTTTTTCTTCGAATTGAGTGATTTTAAGCCGCTGGGCGGAATCGAACAGAGGCATTACCGAGCGGAGTTCTTCTTTGGCTTTCGATAAGTCATTTTTTACATTCGTGATCCCTTTCATCGCTTTGGAGAGAAGCTCTTCCATTTTTTCTCTGGCTTCTTTTCTTTTTCCGGGTTTATCCAACGCATATTGATATAAGGCCTCCAAATGTTTTCGAAAAGCGGGTATTTTATATTCGGATTTTAGATTGTCTTCATTCCAAGTATATAAAAATTGCTTCTCCGACCGTTCTTTTCGATATTGTTCATCCCCTTTCGCCTTTTTGATTAATAATAGCCCATAAGTCTTTTGAAGATCATCGAATTCTTTTTCGTTCAACTTTTCCTCAATAAATTTCAAGATTTTTTCTTTATTTTGAAGTTCGCTCAATTTTGCGGCAATTGTCTTATCCAAATTCAACGCATTTTTCGTAAAATCTTCAATATCAAACGGTACTTCTATTTCTTTGGAGTTGATGGACACTTCTCCGAGTTCATCATCACTAAGCATGAATACACGAATCCCGGGGTCGGTCAAATAGGGATTTCTTTGGGTATAATCATAGACTATTCCAATTGCCATTTGATTAACAGATTGATATCCTAAGTGTGTAATTTTATCGACATCGGAATAAAAGAAGCCGAAGCCGGGGTGGGTGTGAAACCAGCCAATAAAAAATAGAGGAAATCCTTTGGAATCGTAAAGATTTTGGGCGTACAAGTCTTCATCAATTTTTGCAGTGTCAACATATTGTTCATCTTCATATTCCACGCCAGTCCTTGTTCCCGCCACCACAGGCACAGCATCAACAACGAACACTTCTTTATTTACAGGATCAATATGGCCTATTAAAACACCATAAGCTTCTCGCTGCTTGTTCTCCGGAATCCTTCGCGACGCGAATCGCTCTCCATAAATACAAATGCGCTCGAACGCATTCCAACTGATAAAGACCTTCTGTACCTTTACGTCCATCGGATTAATTCCCCAATTTTTTTTTTGCTCGTACACAAATGAGAGTTGGCGAAGTATTAAAAATTTTTGCTGTTAAGCGCTATAAATTGCACATAGGTTTATATGCTTCGACACAATCAACTAAATATACATGATTATGGGTATAGCTATCGCTCAAAAATTTTCTGAGGAGAATTTACATATACTTGCAAAAATCGGTAATTTTGAATTGCAAAAAGACATGCTCTCGAAAATTTATGAAACCCATTCAAATGAATCCACAACAAGAGTAATTAAATTGGCGGATCAAGAGGTATTCTATCTTTCATTTTTACTTTCAAACGCTGAATTAAAAACCATCATAGTGATCACAGATGATGATGAAGATCTGGAATTATTTATTCCAAGATTAAGCGATTTTAGTGATATTATCAATTCATCTGAATTGGATGCAGAAAAGATTAAAGAAAAACTGTCGTATCTGTTTAATTGGTTAATATTATCGAAATTTGATGCGGAAGAGATCCAATTAATGCTTGAACTTCAAAATCCAATAATATTTCAGATTTTTCAATTGTTGAGAAAATCCAAATCGCTTCAAAGAATGAGACTTTATTATATATTGGAACAATCATTTTCCTTCTTGGATCTCCAGAGATATAATTTTATTATCGAATATTTGCTCCGGTTGAAATATATAAATATACAGAAATTCGGAAACAATGAATTAATTGATTTAATACAAGATGTGGCCTATTATCTAAAGCCGAATCTACCGATTTTGAAGGATTTACAAAAAAAGGGTCTTCCAAAAAGTTTGTATCCCGTTGCGATGGAGCAAATCAAACATAAGCTACGAAATTTTGATCCTTTCCGGCTGAACTTTGATATCTTATCAGAAATTCTGTTGAATCCCGAATTATTTAAAATTATTCTAATTTTAAAGACTACGGTTATAAGTAAAACCCAAATTAATAAATTTAAAACCTTGGATCCCAATACACTTAAAATTCCTATAAAGGTGTTAGCAGAATATGGATTGGTCTTGATGATCTCCGATGAAAACAAAGAAGAATATTACATTTTGGTTGAGGATATTTGCGTTGAAAAACATGCTACTGAAATTAAAAGAATTTACGAAGACATTATTTATGACAAAGTGACAAAAGATCTCAAGAAATTGGATGTCAAAATTGATTTTGATAAAAAATGAGCATATTTTAAAATGAGTTGAGATTGAAATACACGAGGAAAACGAGAGGGATTGAATGAGCAAGGAATTTTATGATAGTCATACCAATTTTTCCGGCCGAACTTTGACTGAATATTATATTTCTCCCGGGATCCACTGTAAATTCAACACAATCATAAATAAATTATACAAAATGCGCTTTGATTGCGGGTTGGATATTGGATGCAGCGGAGATTCAATATTGGCGTTAATGAAAAATGTTTCGCATAAAACGTATATAGATTTAGCCCACCAGCCGCTCATGCAATTTCGACATTTCGATTCGAGCATTGCAATCAATCACGCCATTTGTGGATCGATAACAGATATTCCAATTCAAAAGAATCGGTTCGATATTATTTTTGCTCTCGATGTTTTGGAACATATTGAAGATGATAATCAAGCCGCCTATTCATTAATTCAAGTGTTGAAACCCGGCGGCTTGCTGATTGTGACCGTTCCGCATCGCATGAAATATTATACAGGGCAAGATCGTATTTGCGGGCATTTTCGGAGATATGAATATGTTCAAATTAAGAATCTTATAGAAAAACATGGGCCCAAAGAAATAATGGTATTTCCGGTCTATGGGCAATTCATGAAGGTCCAAACGGTGCAAGAAAAGGACCCGAAGGGGACCGAGGAAGCATTAAACAAGTTACGAAAAAAATACGAAACGAATATGCGATTTAAAGCGGTTTGGGACGTTCTCGTTAAAATCGGTGCAAAATTCATGGAAATGGATGCAAAATATGTTCCTTTCGATAAAACGATGGATATATGTTTAGTATTTCGAAAATCAAAGAAACATTGAAAAAAAACATCAAAAAGGGGTATCATATGGCAAAAATGCTAAAAGAGATAATTGAAGAAGTGCTGGTCAGCCCTTTATCGAAAAAAGGAAAGTTGGAATCGATTCGGGAAAAGGGTATGTATGAAGTCTGGTTCACAATCATTCATGATAGAAAAACGGGAGCAGCCTATTGGCTGCGAGTAACGATTCTTGTTCCGATGAAAGTTAATCAAGAAAATCAAGAGAAGGAGAAATTAATATTATGGTTCGGAATGTTTTCAACGAAATCATCATCAAAACACGTTATGGTAAAGCGGGCCTTCGATCTCGCAGAATTCAAATTCGGGAACAAAGAGGCTATCGTTTCTTCGAATATCGGTTCTATGGGTGTTTCTTATTCTCGCTTCAATTTTATGTTATCTGATGGTTCACAATACGGATGGGACTTGAAATACTCAAGCTTTAAGGAGCCTTATCATCATGTTCCCTCAATTGCAAAAAGCCTTGGAATCATAACCACAATCCCGGTAACTGCTCATCCGAATATACAAATAACCGGATCGCTTACAATCAATGGGGAGACCCATTTATTGGAAGAGGCGGTCGGCACTCAAACACATATCATAGGCAAAACGTACGGAAACGAATGGGCTTGGGCGCATTGCAACACATTTAAGGGATTAAAAGATGCCTATTTGGAACTCTCCTCTACGGCGGGAAGATGTACATTCGGATTCCATGATGGCACGAAATCGTATCTGTTCAATACGCCTTTGGAACTTTTTCGAACATCAACTAATTACACGACCACAAGCCTGGAATTTTCCGGGGAAAACTTGCAATATCTTGTTAAGGGTAAAATTGAAGTCCCGATAGAAGATTTGATTGCGATTGAATATTTAGGGCCTCATTCTGAACGCATTATTTGCTATAATTCGGAATTGGCGAACTGTACCATCAAGATATATGAGAAATCATCGAAAAAAAGAAATGATGAGCCCATTTTCAAAGCGGAATCCAAAAGAGGATGCGCCTTTGAAACGACTAGATTTGTACCCTTGGAAGATGGACCCCGTATTTTGAAGTGGGAAGAAGAGAAATTGAAAAAATAATTAGACATTGCTGAATTGTCTCAAAACGGGAATATTAAAAAAATACCAAAGGGAAATTGACGTTCTGGTAGAAAATTCCAATCAGTTCTGCCGAAGCTACCGATTTTCAAGCTAATTTAAAGGTTAAAGAATGAAGAAAAAAACAAAAAAAGAAGAATATTCAAAGATATTTATTGCAGTTGGAAGATTTTTTAATAGCCCATTACAATTAGCAGTATGAAATAAACCATAATTACATTTCCCAAAATGATACCGACATCTTTGACACCTTTGGTGCTTCTTGTTGGTTTTCTGAACGTATATATTGATCCGATGGGAATCAAAACAAAGGGCAGAAAGTATATATCTTGTAGCACAACCAAAACAAGAATACCGATCCCGATGGTTATACACGAAGAAAGGATAACAACCAACTGCTGACCTTTTAGAGACAGCCTTGAAATCGAATCTCCATCGATGATTTCATGAACCACGTTTCCCGTGAAGGCAAAAGAAAAGAAACACAACATCAGAAACCACTCGATTTCGGAAAGCACCGGAACTGCCCCCGCATCGGTCTTGATCATAATATACGGGAAGAATACATGCGATACACCCAATAATATTTGATTTACGATTAAAACATCCTTTTTCAAACAATAGACAATAACCATAATGATTGAAGATGCCAAATACACGGCATTGATTGGATGAGCGCGAATGGTTCTGAGGAAAAACATCATACCGAACACAAACGTAATGATTCCGATCGTAGCGATTTCTTTCCAATGATATCCTTTGGTTCTCTCCAAAGTGTCTTCCTCTTTTGGATTTCTCATATCGATGGCATCATTGAGGGTATTTCCGGTTACCGCAAGAAATCCGAAGCCTATGATGATGTCAAGGTGTTTGATGAGATTTAATTCATTGAAATAAATTGCCATGAGCATGGGAACGATGACACTGAATGCATAATCCAATCGTAATAAATCAATTCTGCGAGACATACGTATATGAGGTAAATTCGGATCAAAGAAAAAGTTGTGGGATTGATTGTACGCTGCGGATTGGGATGATAGTTCAATTTTTTGAATTCTCAGAAACACACGATATGTTTAAATTTTCTGTTCCGAATAGTATTATAAGTGAATGAGATTTTTGCGGTTATTAACTGGGAAAGAAAAGATTGAAAATGGATTGTTACTTAACTTTCAAAGGAGAGTGAATACATTTTGAGTGAAGAGTCCGAAATTGAAATGATTCCATGGGTTGAAAAATATCGTCCTCGATCTTTAGATGATGTGTATTCCCAACCTTTCGTTGTTCGCACACTAAAAAAATTTGTAAACAAGAAAAGTATGCCACATCTAATTTTTACCGGCCCAGCGGGCACAGGAAAAACATCCGCGGCGTGGGCGTTAATATATGATTTATTGGGAAATGATTATACCTCCGACTTGGTATTGGAGATGAATGCTTCGGACTCGGTTCGGATGGAAACCATTCGCGATGAAATAAAAGGGTTTACGCAACAAACAGGGCTCTCTTCGAATTCGAGATTTAAATTTCTTTTATTGGATGAGGCGGATAACATCCCAACATCTTCTCAACAAGCGTTGCGCAGAATCGTGGAGATGTCTCCCTCAAATGTTCGATTCATTTTTATGTGTAATTATGCCAATTACTTGATTGACCCTATTATATCCAGATGTGCGGTATTTCGGTTTAGTCCATTGGATAAAGAGGCGGTCAAGCAGCGATTAAAACATATAGCGAAAATGGAAAAGAAACGAATAAAGGAAGAAATTTTTGAAACATTGTATGAAATAAGCAATGGAGATATGAGGAAAGCGGTGAATTTGTTGCAAATGGGCGTTAGCCATAACCCCGATTCGGAATTGACTGCTGATGTGCTTTATGATCTTTCCGGATGGGTCCCTCCAAGTAAAATTAAAGAGATAATACAGAAACTCAAAGAAGGAAAATATCTTGATTCGAAAATGATCTTGGATTCGATCCCAAATTATTCTCCAAGAGAATTTATCATCCAATTAATGAAGGCCATAGATGTAAACTCGTTAGCGTATCCGGAAAAAGAAAATATTTTAAATAAAATGGCAGAAATAGATTTTAGATTGACAAGCGGGTCAGATGTTCACCTTCAAATCGAAGGATTGTTTTCTGAAATAATTCAATACTTGCATAGCGAATCGTAATAGGTGAGAGCGATGGAAAATCAAAATGTAAATGAAAATCAAAATGTAAATGAAAATCAAAATGTAAATGAAAATCAAAATGTAAATG
>CAZUTM010000120.1:0-3611 GCA_964623665.1 uncultured archaeon | reverse complement strand
AAAATCAAAATGTAACGCAAGCGGAATTTCTTGACTCGATACCACAAACCGCGCACATAGGTGAGAGCGATGCAAAATGAAAAGAGCCCACTCTGGTCGATAAAATACGGTCCGACCGATTTAGATACGTTCTATGGAAACGAGAAAGCAAAGACCCAATTGAAAAGATGCATCGAGCAAAAAAATATGCCCAATCTTTTAATTTCCGGCCCGGAATCTTGCGGAAAGCAAACCCTTGTGAATTTATTCGTGAAAGAGTTCTTAAAAGAAGAATATGAATTAAATTATGGGTTGTTATTTGCTGAGGATCCTTTGACCGAATCCGAAAAGGATGATATTAAAAGTGGATCGTATATTTCCACAAGCCGCATCGGGTCTGCAGCGGGAAGCAAATTCACATATCCCGCGTTCATTCAAGCCAAAGTGAAACCTTTTGTTGAAATAAAAAGGTACGGCAAAGCACCCTTTAAAATCTTGTGTGTGAACAAATTCGATGTGCTGAAAAAAGAGCAGCCGGGATTTCGTAGACTCATGGAGATGTATTCATCAAATGTCCGCTTTATATTAATTACGGAGCAAATATCGGCCATCATTGAGCCCATCGTATCCAGATGTCAATTAATATTTGTTTCAGGATTAAATTATGATACGTTCGTACAAGCAATCACGAATGTTCAAGATATAGAAGGATTCACCTTGGATACACGAGGCATGGATTCATTGTTTAGTTATTGCAAAGGAAGTTTGGGCAAGGCATTAGATATTCTTCAAATATGTTGGTTGAAAACGAAAAATATCTCCGAGGCCGATATCTTTGGCGTCATCGATAAAATTTCTTTTTCCATTTGTAATACATTGCTCAATGAAATATTGTTTAAGGGAATTAACGCTGCGGAAAAAACGCTTCTCGAAATCTTTAGAACCTACAAGTATACTGCAAAAGAAATTATGATCGAGATGATTAGATCTGTCCAAAAACTCCCGATTGAACGCCTCGTGAAGGCAAAACTTATTGAGATCATTTCGGATGCCGATATGGATGCAACTTATGGCCGCAATGATCATATCCAAATGATGGCACTTCTATCAAAACTGGAATATGTTTCGGAGGTGCTGCAGAAGTGAGCGAACCGGAAATGAAAACGGAATTGCCTTGGGTAGAAAAATATCGACCCAAATCTGTTAAAGAGATGGTAGGTTTTGGTGCACATGTTCCAAAGATGTTGGAATTTATTAATCAGATTAAACGCGATAATGAATCGTTAATCTCATTGAAAGAACAAATCAAAGCAACAAAATCATTGGAAGAGCGAAAAAAACTTGAAGAATTGTATAAAGTAAAGCAATCATCCTATTCAAAAAAGCATTCGTTATTATTGATGGGACCACCCGGGGTTGGAAAAACCACATGCGTTTATGCAATAGCCAACGACTTAAACATGGATGTCATCGAGCTGAATGCTTCCGATGTCCGAAATGAAGCCGCAATCAAGGAGAAACTGAAAGATAGTTCAAAAGAAACAAATCTACTGAGTTTTGGTATTGCTAGCGCGGGAAAGAACAAAAAAGAAGGAAAAATCATCTTGATCGATGAAGTCGATGGGATCTCGGGCAACGCAGATTCGGGTGGGTTGAATGCGCTTATGGAAATCATCAGACAAACCAAATTCATAATTATAATGACATGTAATTTCTATGACAAGAAATTTAAAGACCTTTATGAACTAACAAATAAAATAGATTGTTTTCCGCTTACTTCCCAAGATATCCTCGCAATACTTAAACGAATCGCTCAAAAAGAGCAATTAAATATCCCAGATGAATTATTACAAAAAATAGTTCAGCGGAGCAATGGTGACCTCCGATCCGCAATTAATGATTTACAAGCATTATCAATGGGTTCGAAAACCATTGAAACCATGGACATAAACATGAATCGGGATCGAGAAGATAGCCAATTCGACTTTGTCCCCCTCCTTTTCAAAGAAAAAACCCTTAAGGGAATGAAAGAAGTCACGAATCGAACGGAGATAGAGTATAATTTCATACATTTGTGGGTTTTTGAAAATTTTCGAGTCTTTCTTAAAACTACACCGGAATATTATTGGGCCTATAAACACATTGCATTGGCAGATAAGATCTTGGGTTACACGCTCACAGATATGGATTTTTCCCATTTATCCTATTTTTATGATATGATTTCGGGGGGGGTTGTTTTAGCACAAGAAAAAACGATACAAGTAGAAAGGGCAAAAATGAATTTTCCGAAATTTATATCAACGAGAATCTCCCAAGGCGACGAAATAACTATGGCTCTTCAAAAAGCCATGAATGTATCCATCAAAACGGCTCTGCAAAAGGTGATTCCGATGATGCAGATTATTCTTCGAGAAAACCCTAATCTTCAATCGGAGTTCATCTCTTGGCTTGAATTGAATGAGGAAGGTGTTAAAAAATTCAAGAGTATAGTGGATATTGAAAAATAAAGCGATTTTTTATTTTTTCTTGAGTAAGCTTTGAAGATTTTTAAGGATCGTTAGTCGTGCTAAATCTTGCTTTTCGGTTTCACCCGGCTCCATCTGCTTGGGAGGTGGTGGAACCGGTTGAGCTGCGGGTTGTTGACCGATGTTTTGTTGTGGTTTTTGATATTTTGGCGCTTGTGTGGAGATTTTTTCGCTGTATTGATACAATCTATTAAAATTTTCAAGATCATCCCTGATTTTGATGGTATCATCGGCTATTTTTGCAAGTTTTGCATTATAAATTGAACCTTCAACAGCGACAGCAGGCTTTTTTTGTCCGGGTGCCGAAGGAATATCCACAAAGTATTCGGATTTAATACGGGAAAGATCATTTTCGAGTCTTCGAAGTCTAAGATCGATCTCATTCATCTGTTCACCAACACTTGAAGAAAGGTTAACGATTGCATTTATTGTAGTCTCCAAGATTTCGGATATCCCTTCTATCTTCATCAACATAGGATTGTTTTCCGAAATACGATTTCCCATGACCTCTTTGATGTATTTCGAAAACGACGGCTCCGCATTGAAGAAATTGTATATTGAAGTAATATAAATGTCGTATTCCATGCAATATTCGGAAAGAATTTCCATGGTTTTATTCTTCGCGTAATCCAAATGGATTTGGAACTCGGGATCATCGACCAGTTCGGGGTCGCACTTATGTAAAAAGACCAAAATATAAGGACATTCGCTTAATCTCTGCATAATATCAAGAATTTCTTTGAAATACGCAAATGAATCGGAAAATCTATCCGGATCTTGGATATCAATAACATACATCATCAGATCGGTTCGAAGGAAAAATTTTTCCGGATTCTGTAAATACACTTGTCGGTATTCTACTTGGCCCCCAAAATCCCACACATGCAACTCTAAGTCGCTTGTCGAAATTTTTTGACGTTCAATTTGTTTTGTCGGCTTCAGATTTTGGAGATCTTTAATTCCCAATTTACCGCCTAAACTTGAAAGAATAGCGGTTTTCCCTGCATTGTCCAATCCTACACAAATGACCTTGGAATCCTTTTTTTCCAAATAACTTGAGCGTTTTTGCCATGCTCTATCTATCATCTTTGCGATCATGATTGTTGC
>CAZUTM010000119.1:5328-14355 GCA_964623665.1 uncultured archaeon | reverse complement strand
TAATGCCCCAAGTCTTGGATTTCACGCTTGGGGATTTCTATAAATACGGATTAATAGAATATTGGGTGGCAAATGAAGAGAAAGAGGGGTATTGCGGGAAATTTCTGTTTGTTTTCAACGGTCAAACGTGTCCTTATCATTTCCATGAAATGAAACATGAAACATTCTTTGTATTAAAAGGAACAGTGTCAATGAATATCGATGGTGTTGAGCATCAATACAGCCAAGGAAGTGTAATTCGATTGAACCAAAATATCTCTCATTCGTTCACGGGGGTTGGGGATGCGCTTTTACTTGAAATAAGTAAACCTTGCACTCCCGGCGATAACCACTTTAAAGATAAAAAAATAGGCGGAAACGGCCGTCTTTAAATCTCTCTCTATTATTATTTCCTTTTTTTAACCCGGTTGATTTCCTAATGAAAAGGGATCATCCTCATTTGATTTTTCGTTTACACAATTAATCCGAATTTGGATGCAAGTTTCGATAGCCCCTTCTGGAGCCATTTGAGACCCCATGGAACATAGCGCAGTGCAATGGATCCCATTCCCAAAATAAAGGTTGAGAAAGAAGGAAGGTCAAACTCGAAATCTGGAAATGTTAATGTGCCGTTCAAATATGGAGGAGGTACCAAAACCCCTGCATACATTTGTTTTTGTGAATCTGGTTCCGGATACATTTCCGAAATTTTCCATGACCGATCGGTCTTGAGTGTTTGAAGTTCACCATTGAAGGACCGAATTTCACCATATACATTGATGATTCCGAACCCTCCTTGATAGTTATGGTTTTCGATTGCAATCTCATTTACGCCTTGTTTGAGATATTGGGTGATGTCGATAATTTGCTTGAAAGAGTTTAGCATCAATAATGAAAGCGTTCGTTTGCTGAATCCCTCTTTGATTTTTTTACCGTTAATATATAACATCCAATGGGTATCCCCGATCACTTGGATTTTTGCGAATTTAATCTTATTCGGATCTTCGATTTGAAAGTTGGTTATGAAGAATGCCTTGTGATCGGTTCCGAGCGATTTTTTCTTGAAAGAATAGATCCAATATGCCGGAATATTAGGATTGCTCCACGGTTGATTGGTCTTTAACGCATCAATCTTATTTTTGTAGATACCGATGGTTTGATCGTATTGAAGGAGCAAAGGCCCTAAATTATCCGTACTACAATCCGCTGACCAGATACGCGCATATTCCCTTTTTAAATTTGAGAGATCTTCAATCAATTCATCCAATAACGCTACGCAATGTTCTTTTTGTTTTTTTGTTTTGTTTTTAACCAAAGCATCGCCATATCGATTGATTTCGCTGCAATACAACATTTTTTTAACGAAATATCGATAGATGTTAGCCGACCCGATCATTGTATCAAATGTAAGTTGATTGTGTTTTATTTTGGACTTACTGTTTTCGAGACCCGTTATAAATGTATTCAATTTTTGCAGTTCATCGGCATATCCTTTGGTCTTAAACCCCTTAGATTTGAGACTGAACGGATGGGCCCAAAAGTAAAGGTATCCATCTTTGTTTTTAAAGATTTTTTGATCATAGAATCGTTTGAACAAGGAGATCCAATCTTCTTTGGCTTCAGAGGTACCGTAAAGCGTGGTGAGAATTGAATTCCAAATGTTCGTTTTGTCAAATTTTTCAACGTTCCATGAAGCCACTGCTGCATATATAAAGCCGTAGATTCGGTTCCATCTTAAATTTTCATTTCTGAAGTCGCCCCAACTCGATTGAATAACCCCAAATGCACCCTTTTTGAAGCCGTAAGAAATAATATTGTAGGTATTTTGCTCCATTCTCGTTATATTCGGGAAAAATCTAGCCCAATCATGGACTGCGGGACTCACAATCGTTTTTAAACCCGCATTTATGAGCAAGTCCATTTTTGGATATTCGCCATTTTTCCCGATACCGTAATCCCAATACATTGCAATTATATCTTTCGGGAGTTTGCTCAAAACTCCCGGAATCCCGACCGCAATATCCGCATAGAATATTATTTCTTTTTTGCCATATTTCTTGGCCAATTCATACACTTTGGTATAATGTTCCGAATAAACCAGTTCTTTTCCTTTTTTCAAGAAATTCGCCCGACCTTTATAGGTCCCGAGCTCCCAAGATTCATCCAATCCCAAATGAAAATATTCGGATTCAAAGGCTCGGGTTATATCGGAATATAATTCATCCAATAACTCGTAACACTCCGGATTTGAAACATCCAAACAATCGGAACCGGGAAACTCGCCCAGATGATGGTATTTTGGCAAACACAAAATGTTGTCCATATGTCCAAGCGACTCAAAAATCGGGGTCAGCTTGACAAATCGTTGTTTGGCATATTGCTCAATATCTTTTATATCTTCCGGCGTCAGTGCTCCGCGATTAACACCGATATCCGGATGCTTGGCAAATTTAAACACATCTTCGATATACAAAAAGTAATGGTTTAATTTATAACGGGAAAGCTCGCGAATAAAGGCTTTTATCCCCTCTTTGGTCGCGGCTTGGCCTCTCGAAATATCATCGGAAATTCCGCGCAACGAAAAATCCGGATAATCCAAAATCGAAAGCATCGGAACATCTATCTCTTCAAAACCATTCTGTATCTGTTGGTGTGCCTCCTCAGAAAAGAAAACCATTTGCGACAGCGTTTGTAAGCCGTAGAAAATACCGTTCGGAGAATTTGCCCCAATGAAGATAAACCCTGCGTTATCATCATTCGATTTCAATTCCATTACATACCCTTCTTCATTAAACCTCTGTTTGATTTTACCATCCAAGGTGTCAGCCTTTAAATTATAGAGATATTCAAATTCTGATCGCTCTTTTTGCTGAATGATACAATTAAATGTGAAATTCAACGAGTCATTTAACGCAGTTGTAATAAAATTATATTCAACCGGAAGATTCGTACTTAAAGATAAAGATCTTGGGATACCCATCGATTTCATCGCATATACCGTCGATTGAGGCATCGGAATCACACGCAGCGAATCCCTCTGCTCGCGCCCATTTTTTATTTTCAATCCTTCAATTTGTACAAAATACATATAGCAAAAAATCATTCAATATTGAAAAAGGATTTTAATCATTGAGGATTTCCCAATTTGTGAAAACAAACATCGCACTTGTCGGATTCATGGGAACGGGAAAATCCACCGTAGGAAAAAAATTAGCCGAACTCCTTAATAAAGAATACATCGAGATGGATGCACTCATAGAACAAAAAGTCGGAAAATCCATCCCGAAAATCTTTGCGGAAGATGGAGAAACAAGGTTCAGAGAACTCGAACTTGAAATGGCAAAAGAACTTTCCAAACGAACCAATTCGGTCATTTCAACCGGCGGGGGTGTCGTGTTGAACAAATTAAACTTGGATTATCTCGCTACGAGTTCAGAAATCGTCGTGCTCATGGCAACACCAAAAGAAATTATCAAACGGATCATGAAAGATGGCCCGGAAAAGCGACCCGTTATCGCAAAACCAGATCCACTCGCAGAAATCAAAAAAGTACTCGAATACAGAACTCCATTATATAAAAATGCTTCAAAATACATCGTGAACACCACCGGAAAAACCATCGAATCAATCGTAAGAGAAATCATCGATATTCTCGAAGGAAAACGCAGCGTTGAACCATTCTTAATACACGAGCCATTACCGGAAAGATGTGCCGTTTGTAATGCTGAAGTAGAAGAATGCACCGATGCAAGCACCGATGTTTGCATAATTTGTAAAAAAGAATCGGGTGCGGGCCAGAGATGTAAAGAACATCATTTCATATGCGCCAATTGTATTAGTCAACCCTCCCTTTCACGCATCATAGATGCATGTTTACTCGCAAATTCAACGAATGCCGTAGAGATTATGAATATTCTATTACACTATGTTTCTCCCAATAGATCCACTTGCGACCATAATGCAATTGTCGCCGGCTCGCTTTTGATGAGTGCATATAATATCTTGAAAACTCAAGGCGGAAAAAATAAGTACGGAGCATTAACGCCCGAACGGGTCATCGTTGCGATGAAAAAAGCCGCGTTATTGCCGCCCAATTCTGGTGCCTTCTATGGCTTTTCGGGCCCAGCTGCGGCTGTAGGAATAGCGGTCGCATCCTTTATTGATTCAACACCTAAGCGCACCATCGAACGAAATGAAGCATTACTTGCGGGGATTCATGCGCAGTTGAATAATATTGAAAGCGATAGTCGCGTGGGCCAATCTGATTTAGTCGTTCATATACACAATGAAATTCGACATTCGGCTGAATATAACGCGCAGATCAAATGGCCGGCCGAATCGGTTCCCGCATGTATTAAGAGAGAACTATATACCTCGATAATGGCAGGGATCACGTTCTTTGAAAAAATGTATGAGCTCAAAATCGGTTCATCCGAAATCAAATGCAGCTTCTCCGACTCTATATCGCAATGTGTCAAAGAGAGATGTGTGTATTTTAGAACGCAAGGTTAAAAGAATTAAATCGCGTATATTTTTTATAATTTTCTTTGATATTTCCAACCGGCAGAATTTTGAGTCTTGAACGCGGTTTCTGTGGTTTCTGTGGTTTCTGTGGTTTCTGCGGTTTCTACGTTTTCTGAGGTTTCTGTGGTTTCTGAGGTTTCTACGTTTTCTGTGGTTTCTGCGGTTTCTGCGTTTTCTGTGGTTTCTGTGGTTTCTGCGTTTTCTACGTTTTCTACGTTTTCTGTGGTTTCTGTGGTTTCTGCGGTTTCTACGGTTTCTGCGTGCCTCGTGATCTTACATTCTGTAAATACCATGAAGTACTTGTTACTAATCGCAGATATATCGAATATCTTTTGGTTCCTTTACCAGTTCAACATTAAACAAACAATAATGCTTTCCGGTTGCAACACATTCCATTTCTTTCACATAAAGAGGCATCTGGAGTTTTAATTCCAACATATTTTTTAAAAAGCCTTCATCAAATTTGCACACCGTTTGGCCAATGTTTGGTAGATGGCTACACTCAAAACACTCGTATACTTTAAACGAAATCGTATCTCCTACCCTCATAAATTCATCAATCTCGCCTAGTTTCATTGTTTTCCAGAATCTCTTCAGTTCATCAATTAAGTTATTAATATCGCTTGCTTTAAACAAATCAGAAAATTTACACGCCAAAATCTTACCAACATCATAAAGCGTTGTAGCACCTTGAGGTGTCCTTGCGTCAACCGAATTTATAAGGGTTCTCACAAACACATTTAAATAAATATCTTGCCTCTTTAAATTCTCTTGGGGCGTTCTTGAAAAAATGTTATCAATGAAACCGGTTCGTTCAACCCTTTGAATCAATGTTTGATATAACTCGAATAAAAATGTTCGCACAAATTTTCTTTCTGAGCAATTTTCCCGCTCACACAAATCATGCACATCTTCTATTTTTTTCATTTTATCAACGAACTGTCTCATATTGTTGCAAATGAATTCAAGATCGATCGACTCATTATAAAAAACGCTTAACATAAACATCTCGACGCCACCTCTTGAAGTCCCCTGCCTCAGTTCAAAGGAATAAGAAAGTAATTTTTTATTCGTCTCCTCGACTATCGAATTTTGAAAGAATTTGTTCACGGGTGCGATATCGAAGATTTTTGATGCAAAATCTTGGTCGTTCTCGTTGATGGTTGATGGAACTGACATCAAAAGCGTAGGGCCTTGCTTTTTACAAAAATAGAAGAGCGCAACATGCATGTATTGATTAGTGAAATTGAGCAAAAATAACTTCCGCTTTTTAAATTAAATGATTGAATTTCTCGAAAAAATCCCGAACGAAGTTCAAATTTTTGTTGAATAAGAAAAAGATTCTAATTTATGTGAGGATTGAATTCTGGTATGGATTTCATTGCTCATTTATTATGGTCTTCCATGCTTTTTTGGGGTCCACAAGTTCTTCTTGCAATCTTTTTTGGTGTAATGCCGGATCTCTTACCGTTTGGAAGTAACATGATCGTTGGTCGGTTTAGAAACAAAGATCGCGTATACAAATATCCGGAGGGGTTATTCGAATATTATAGACAACCGCAAAATCAATGGGTCTATAAATTTTACAATTGGACCCATTCGCTTGTATTGTGGGGTGTTGTTTTTGTTTTTGCATATTTTATTGAATTGCGTAATGGCGGTTTTCCATATTATCTGTTCGCATGGCTGTTGCATGTAATAATGGATATTCCTACGCATACCAAAGCGTTTTTCGCGCCGCAGTTCTTAACTCCCATTTCAAAATTTTGCGTAAATGGAAAAAGTTGGGCCCATCCGGTTATTATGACCATTAATTATGTATCTTTGATTCTCTTCTTTGTATTGAGATTTGTGTTGAGAATTTTCTAAAAAAAAGTGTCTTGAAATATTAATATTTTTTTTCATGAATTTAGGAGTAAATTTTGAACGGAAGCGATGGTTGCTGCCAATACAACAATTAATCCAACCAAAATCGTAATCTTGGCTTCGGATAACCGCTGAGCCACTTTTGCACCAACATATGTAGCGATAGCGGATACTGTGATGCAAGTTGCAATTAATATAACAATTTGCACGGAAAATAATTGGGCGATAAAAGAATTGCCAAAGAAAACGAGGGCCGCGGTCCCGGTTGTCCAGGTTGTAATGTACATTGCAGTGCCTTCGGCCTTTTTAATATGAAATCCTCTGCTGATCATGAGTAAAAGGACGTAATTCATACCTCCACCGATGCCGATAAGACCGGTGAGGAATGCAGAAGCAATCGAACCTGCATAAAAGACGAGATCGGCCTTCTTTTGATCTTGGATCATGGCTTTTTCTTCGAGATTTTTTTCCGGTTGGTTTAACATTTTGATTCCTTTTATTATAAAAATAGTGCCAAGCAAAATATTAACATAACCCATTCCACCTCTAAAAAATCCTTGATTATTCAACAAAATAATAAGCCCGATGAACACACCAAAAACGGTTGAAATTGAAGAGAGATAAGCTGTTTTTTTTGAAATTGGAATATCGATTTCGTTCATACGAATGGAAAAGCGAGTCATGAGAAACGCATTTACACAATCGATAGAAAGAGATATAAAAAGAACAATCCGAATATCGAATCCGAATAATACGAAAAGAAGTGGAACGATAAGCGACCAAGCAGTGTAGCCAATGGTGCTTGCTGCGAAACCCACCAAAATACAAATCGGAACTAAAATGAGTAAAATTATTACAAAGTCCATAATGTTCTCTTGGGGGAGCGAACTTATAAGTGTTGTTTTTATCCGCGACACTTTTAGGAAGTTAATTTTGCGATTGCTATCAACACCTTCTTTAATTGCGAAAGGTTTTATAGCGCAAATGCCGATTCCGTTTCCTCATCTCAGATCTCCATATTCAGAACGGGTAGAATTACCCGAAATGTCCAAAGAACAAATCTTTGAAAGATGGAACAATCAACCTGCATACATCAAAGCCATTGACCATGTAGTCTCTGTAATAATTCGGATGCTCAAAATACAAAGGAGAAAATCACTAGAAATATTTTATCAAATAATTCGCAAATCTTTTTCCTTGTATTTTCGAATAGTAAATCGCTTGAAAGTGTTTGGCATAGCTAACATTCCAAAACAAGGTTGCATCTTTTATGTGAATCATCCCGGAACCCATGACCCGATAATCGTAATGGCTGCGATCCCATTTCGAATCGGAATGTTGATTGCATGGGGACAAAGTTGGCTCTTTGATTTTATTGAGAAATTTGTTGGAATTATCTCTTTGAGGAACTATCCCGCGCATATCCAAGTGGAACGGATGGTGCGGAACATTATTTTCAAAAATCCGTATTTTGCAATTTGGCCCGAAGGGCATCCGAACGGAAAGCAGTGCGTGGAGAGAGGATTCAATAGTATTGTAAAGGTATATACCACGATTAACTCCAAAAAGGATTTGATTCCGTTCGTCCCGGTTCTTTTAAGAGGTGCCCATGTTTATTTTAAAGGCATGAAAGAAAAGAGAAAAATCAAAGTTACGAATCCAATAGAGGTCCATATTTTGGAGCCCTTCTTCATTGATAGAGAATGGTTTACTCCAAATTCTCCTTCTTTCAAAACCCCGAGAGAAATTATTGACTATGCAATGGATATCTTGGCAAAAGCAAACGGGCAAAAATCATGCGCTGAAAATACCCTCTATCAAAGAAAAATGGAATGGTTGAAAAAATCGGGAAAATATATTAATTGTTGATCACAAAATTGGCATTTGGGGTTATAACTAAGTAGTTTTCTCCAATTCTGCCCATATTTCCTCCTTTCTCTATACAAAAGCCTCTGAGCCTCTCAACGGATCGTTTAAGATCGATGATATCGATTTGTTGATTACAAAGGATTTCATCCATATCGACCACGATAATATGCCCGTATTCCAAATCTTGCTTAATCAATTCAAAATCAGATAATTGAGAAACTCTGCAACTTTTAATGTAGGTGTCCTGCAATGATATTTTTTTCTCAACACTATACGGCGTAATCGTTGGTTTAGGAGCCGGTTGGGTATGGACTTTTTCAGCAGTTGGTTTTTTGAATAACCCCATATTGAAAATTAGCGCATGTGAAGGTAAAAAAGTAGATAACATCGAGATATTATATCTTCCGGATCTTCATTTCTCTTCTTCTAAATCGATTAAATCTTCGATTTCTTCGATTGTTTCGTTGATTCCTATTTTTTCTTCAATAAATTTCAAGTTTTTATTCTTACATTTTTCATTCTTCAATTTTTCATTCACTTCTGGCTTTGGTTCCGTTTCCGGAATCGTCATTGCATCGACATCCGCCTCCGAATCCGAAGCCAGTTCGGACTTTGGTTCCGTTTCCGAAACCGTCATTGCATCGACATCCGCCTCCGAATCCGAAGCTAGTTCGGACTTTGGTTCCGTTTCCGAACCCGCCATTGCATCGACATCCGCCTCCGAATCCAAAGCCAGTTCGGACTTTGGTTCCGTTTCCGAACCCGCCATTGCATCGACATCCGCCTCCG
>CAZUTM010000119.1:0-5228 GCA_964623665.1 uncultured archaeon | reverse complement strand
AATCCAAAGCCAGTTCGGACTTTGGTTCCGTTTCCGAACCCGCATCAATTTTGTTTTTATTTTTTGCCCGCGCCTTGATTTTTGTTGTATTAAGAGATTGCGTTTCCTTGGTATTATTTTGTGCTTCGCATCTTTCGAGATAGGCTTGTATCATTTGCTCATGTTCTATTTCTTCTATCAGTCTTTGTATATCAACATTATAAACGAGTTTTTCCGTCAGTTGAACATTAGTTTCATCATAATCAATGTAGCCCATCTCTTTTAGGGATTTTAAATCTTGCTTTATATTTTTTACATTGCGATAATTAGCGATTTGTGCGATCGTAGTTTGCTTGTTGAGCACATTGAGTAAAAGGATGACGAGCATAGTCGAAGCAAGTCTTGGGGTTGAAAATAACTGGTTCTCTTTGAAATATTCAACGGTTTCCTTGTCTTGAATCAAATACCAGTGAGCATTCATCGGATTAATTTGCAAGGAAAGTCCCAAGGGTCGGATATATTGGGAGAAATCTTTTAAAATTCGGTACAATTGATAAAACTGGTTTTTTTCTCCGAAATCAAGCGCTTTTACAATTTCTTCAAAGGTAGAACCGATGCGCTCCCCATTTTCTCCCCTTTTTCTTGTTAATAAATGCAGAAGCATGCTGTATTCGTTCATTTTACTCCTCTCTGCTATAATAAGCTTAAAATATTTGTTTCCGGGTCAATATTGATCTTTCGTAATTGAATTAAAAGAAGAATATATGAAAAGCACTCAATACCGGATATTTTTTGTTCCTCTGTTTTTTCTGCTTGAGAATTGTTTTTTGAAGCCAAATTCTTTTTAATTTCATAAATTTTAAGGGCATCGTCGATGGTTAAATCAATGATTGCTGTTTCCCCGATCAATTGATCTATGTTGATTGGAAATTTGTCTTTTACATTATCCAGGTATTGCAATGCCTTTTCTTCCATAATTTTTTCACTCATTATCGGGATAAAATCCTCTTCTCTCGCTTGGACTTCTTCGGGAACCTTGAAAATTCTATGTTCCTTTTTCTTTTTTGTGATAGTTTTTAATAATAATTCTTCCAGTTTCTCTGTCGACATGCCGGGAAATTCGATATCGTACTTCCAAAAATCAACCAGATATTTTGTGAAAATTAATTCTTGATTTACATTATCCTTATAATAATTTAAAAAACGTGTGATTGCTTCTTTTGCCTCGATTCGCAAAATGAACTGTTTGATCTCTTCAATTTTAATTCCCAAAATTTCAAAGAGGCTGTCGATGCTATCGGTAAGGGTTGCATATTGAGAATTATTGATCATTTCAATTAGTTTGTCAAAAATACTTGATGTTTTAAGGTGCAGCGGATCTAATACCCCTTTTTTGATCAGTTCTTTGAGGTCTTCAATGATTGTTTTCAAAGAATCGATGGTATTACAATCAGAGATTTCCTCGAATTTTTCTTTTAAAATTTCTTGTGATTGCCGCTCCGAGGCCGCATGATCCGAAAACGCACTCATTTATTTGCACCCGCTTCAAACTTGTTTTTCATTTTTTTTCTTTTCTTCCAACTCTTTTTGCTTTTTAATGAATCTGAAGAATTCGCTATTATAATTATAGTAAACGATAACCGAAGGAAATCCTTCCCCTTGACTGGTGATCCCGATAATTTTATCCGATAATGCGATGTAAGGCTTATCCGAAATCGGTATAAAGAAGAATATTTGAACATTTTCGGAGACTTGTTTCATAAGACTATAAATTGTATTCCCGTTCTTTGCATCGAGATGAGTATCCGCTTCATCGAACATATTCAAAGGCGTTGGGTTCGATTCTTGAATTGTAAGAATAATTCCAAGAGCCACCATGGTTCTTTGACCGCCGGATATTGCCTTTATATTCCGGTAGTTTTTTGATGTGTCCTTAACTCCGATGTGAACGCCAAGGGTATCAAAATCACCTTGGTCCTTAATTTTTATTCGAAGCATCGTGTTCGTTTTTTCAAATTTTTCGTTGACCTTATTCTGCATCTGTTTTATCGCGATTTTAAACACCACTAGATGTTGGGTTTTCAAGGTTTGAATCGTTTGCTCCCCTTTAATAATCTCATCATGGATTTCTCTATTTTTGCTTGAAATTTCTTTAATTATGAGATCGACATCATGTTTTCTCGCCGCAATATCTTCTCCGCAATCTCGATATTTCATGAGTTCGGATTCGGTATTTTCGATATCTCTTTCAATCATTTCTATTTCTCTAAAGCCGATCTTCTCCACATTTGATTGTTCTATGTGAGCGTTGATTTCTTCAAGCAGATTGCGAGTTTCTTCAATTTTTTTAACTAGGATTTCATTATCTTTCTTTAATCCAACAATAATACCAGAAATTTCCAAATTCTTCTTATTTAAACTCTCTAAAGAATTTTCTAAGTCATTTTTATTTTGTTTATAATGATCGAGTTCTTTTTTCTTCTTGTTCATTGATTCATTTTTCGCGATTTGTTCATTTATATAGCGTTTAGTATCTGCATCAAGGGTTTGAATTTCATTTTCGAGAGATTTCTTGTTATTCTCTAGTCTTTCAAGTGTTTCAATAATATTTCTTAATTTTTCTCTATTTTGAGCGAGTTTCTGATTTGTTTGGCTGCTTGCGAGATTTAACTCTTCAATTTTCTTTCTCTTCTCATCAATTAACATTCTTACTTGTTTAATTAATGATGGAATTTTCTCAAGAAACTGCAAATTTTCTTTTTCATATTCCGTCCCTTGCGTATACTTGTTGAGTTCTTTTTGAAGAGTCTCTTTTTCTGCTCTTATTTCTGCTAATTTGGCTTCTGATTCCCCTATTTCAGATATGAGATTTTCTCTTTCAGTTTCATTTTTCTCTTTCTTTTTATTGATATCTTCTAATTCCTTGACTTTTTTAGTTAGCGCGGCGGAAAGATTTAGGTCTGTTTTTAAGGTAACGATTTCATTTTCTACGGTTTTCTTTTCCTGAGAGATTTTCAGATTTTCGTTTTCTAACTCTTTAATTTTCTTTTCGAGAATTGGAATCTTATGAATTGCGGATTTCCGTTGCTCTAACACCGAAAATGAGTTTCCATAATTTGCGATAGAAACATTCGTAGATATCTCTATGAGATTACCTTCGAGGTCTATTATTTTACCTTGGTAATCTGGGTTTTCTTTGATGAAATACCATAGTTGAGCTATGTTTTCTACAAAAACACAAGACCCAATGAGATATTTTATTGCTTTTTGTATTATCTCTTTTGTTTTAGGCTCTTTAGCATTTATTTTAAGAATCTCCGCTCCATATGCAAGATAATTGGTTCCATTGAGTCGGGGTCTTGGGTTCTCATTAATGTTTGTATTAAAATAGAGTACATTAGCAATTGCTTCTGTTTGTTTGAGGATCCGGTATGCATTGTTGAAAACCATAGAATTTTCGGTCATAAAAGCATTAAAATTTTCTGGAGTAATCAATATACTGATAGCATTTCGGTATTTTTCATCGAATTCGAGGAACTGTCCCAAGGGTCCTATTAAATCGTAATGATTCCGATTTATTTCCTCGATAAATTTAGTCATCCGGTCAGAAATGGCATTAAGGGATGCTATTTCTTGTAGGGTTTGTAATTCCTTTTTCTTTTCATTTAATTCGTCCACAACTCTTATTTGTCGATTTTTTAATTCGATCGCTCGAGTTTCTGATTGTTTTATTTTGTTTTTTAATATTTCTCCGATATTATTTATATAATCCTTGTGTCGGTTATATGTTGATGAATTGTTTAAATCTTTTTCCACATTGGTGGCTTTTTCATGAAGTTTATTAATTTCTGATTTGATTTTCTTTAAGCGTTCATTCTTTGTGGCTAAATCTTTTTCTAAATGGTCAATTTTTGCATTTAATTCAAAATTTTTGTTTTTTAAAGAGCTCGATTTTTCTTCTAACATCGATAATACCGATTCATTCTTTTCATTAACTCCTATTTCGATGAGATGTTTTGAGATAAGATCTTGTATCTGATTTGCGTTATTGGTTTCATTTTCGATTTGTTTTTCAATAGATTGTTGAGATCTCGCATAATTCTTTATGTCTACATTATTTTTTTCGATTTTTTCGCGTATTGAGCCCACTCCAGAAGATTTTGCCTCAATTTGGCTCTTGATAATATTGATTTCGCTATCAAGTTTATTGATTTCCTTCATAATATCTTCTATTGCTTGTTCAATTGCGTTAATTTCCTCTTTATTCTCATTGAATTTTTGCTCAATTTCGTTTTTTTGATTTTGGTAGATCTGAATAAATTTGTCTTTTTCTTTGATAATTTCCTCTTGATTTCGTAACTCTTTCTCTATTGAATCCCTTTTTGCCCATGTCTTTTCCACATTCAATTCTTTCAATCGTTTCTGTATTTCCAATTTCTTAAGATATCTTTCATATTTAGGATTTAGCGTGATTAATTCACTTTCCAAAGCACTTCGCTTCGTTTCCAATTCCTTCTTCCTATTTTGCAATTCTTTTACATTTGCGATCTCGGTTAAAATACGTTTACGAAAATCTGACAAATTAATTCCATCTTCGATAATTTTCGCGATTTCTTGAGGCGTTTGATTCCAAATTGAATTGATATTGCCTTGGGCGATAAAACAGAATTTATTATCCGGTTCGAAACCCAATTCACTGATTAGTTTCGCAATTTCTATTTTATTTTTCTTTTTAAGGTTTTTAGGGTCACCTTTCCCAAGGAAATATTCAATTGTACCATCTCTCACAACTCTTCGTTTCAAGATATAAGTGCCTTCACTGGATTTAATATGCACCTCTACAGAACAATAATCTGTTCCATCACGAATGAAGCCTGCCCAGTTTGTATATCGATCATCCTTTTCGTTAGAGCCCAAAACGAATTTAATCGCTTGAAAAATGACTGACTTTCCGGAACCGTTGGGACCTGTGATTACGTTAAATCCTTCATGAAAATCGACCGTTGAATTCTGGAAAGTCATAAAATTGTGAAGAATCAATTTAATAATTTTTGTGTCTTTAGTTTTTTTATTTATATTAAGTCCGACCGTTTTATAATACAATTCAAGTTGTTCTTTCGTCAATTCGTTTAAATCAGATGATTGATGGCTTTCTTCCACAAGTTCATCAAAATCTTTTAAATCTAAATCGGAAAGCTCAATAGTGCATCCTGTTTCGTTGTTCTGTGGGCTATCTGTTTCGTTGTTCT
>CAZUTM010000118.1:8021-14555 GCA_964623665.1 uncultured archaeon | reverse complement strand
TGGGTAATAGGAACGGGAGTTATATTGGCAAGGCAAAACCCCATTCAAGCAAGAAACCACCATTTTTAGACCTCGTATATAAATAATGGAGAGCAACTTTTTTTGCTTTCCTTCTAATACAACGATATGCTATTTGGAATTCCTCCACAAGTGTACGAGCAATTTCCCGAACACTACCACGGCGTCAACCTAATTTTATGGATAATATTCACGGTAGAACTGATTTTGATTGGTGTATTTTTTACCATACGGGCAAAGAAAGCAGAACTCGATTCGCAGAAGAAAATCGATATGGGCTTTGCCGCGTTCGGGTATTTCTACGGAATATGTCGATTCTTCTTTATCATCATGATTCATATAAACGGCGGTGCCGATTATGATTTTTATTGCTCTATAGCCTATTTTTGGGGCACTCTTTCTGTGGCTGCGTTGATCTACCCACTCGAGACCATTGCATTGAATCGAAAACCAATTTTGACAATTTTCGGCGGGATCGCAACGTTTCTCACACTTCTCGGTACAATTCCGGGGTTGAGACAACCTATGTTAATTTTGACGATGTCGGCCAGTTCGATTATGATGATGATTCTTTTGATTATATATCTCTTTTTGATCCGGAATACAAGCGGAATCCTTAGACAAAACACGATTATCGGATTTTTTGCAATAATAGCGTTTGTCATTGCAATTGTGATCGATGGGCAATTCGTGCTCTCCAATCCAGCTGTGCCAAAATTCGTCAAAGAATATGTATCGCCGGTCCTTGCGATCATTTCTATTCTATTCCTCGTGTATTCAAAAAGAAAAGTGGCACTCTAATCATTTAAAAAATCAGCAGAGATTATGAGCATTCCCATCGAATATCAAAGTCGAATTCCGAAGATAGGTAAATTAAATTACTCGATCTTGCCAAACGATTTATATTTTCCTTTTTTCCGAATTTATTGTTGTTCTTGTTGCGCTCTTTCCTTATTTTCTCTAAACGTAAAACGGAAAAAAAGAATGCATGCATGGATTTATCCAGGCTCCGCGCAGAAGGATGTGGTTGATCAAGATTGATCAAAAAAAAATTTCCATAAATATGAAAAAAACGATAAAAAAAACGATAAAAAAAGTTTCGATGGACCGAATTATCCACGTTCTGAAAACAGCGTGGATATTCTACGGGGCTGCCCCGCTATCCCTCGGATTCTTCTTTTTTTTATGTTTAGAAAATATAATTGTTGAGATTTGGAACACTATTTTATAAATGCGAATTGAGCCACGAAATCACATCTTTGAACACATCTTCGCGATTGATTTCGTTTAACATCTCGTGTCGGCCACCCTCATAAAATTTATAGGAAAGATCCTTGATTCCCAATTTTTTATAGCGTGTAATGAGTGCTTGAATTCCTTTTGTATAGCTACTCACCGGATCGTCCATTCCGGCGAAGAGATAAATCGGGAGGTCTTTGGGAATTTTCGCTTCTTGTTCTTTGGTCCATATCTTTTTCAATCCCGCGAGTAATTCAACGAAAAAGCCGACTTTGCACACAAACCCGCAGTCTGGGTCATTTACATATTTTTCGACTTCTTTTTCATCCCGACTGAGCCAATCCGATTTTGTTTTCGGGTTTTTGATTCGTTTATTATAGCCATTGAAAGAGAGGGCGTCGAGTTTGTCTCCTGGGGCATTATATCCTCTCTTTTTGGCTTCACGTTTTGCAATTATGGATCCGATACCGATCATTGCTTGTTTTCCGTTGGTTCCGCTTAGAATTGCGCCTTTAAGACCGGACCCCCACTCTTGGATGTAATTTTGCGACATAAAGGAACCCCAAGAGTGGCCGAGTAGAAAAACGGGAAGATTGGGGTTCTCTTTTTTAATGACGTCGGTTAATGCTTTGAGTGTGGCAACCGCACCATTCCAACCATTGGGGCCCATCAATCCTTTTTCTTCGGGCGTTTTTGCTGTTTTTCCATGCCCGCGTTGATCATTTGCATAAACTTTATACCCCGCTTTGGTAAGCGCTTCGGCAAATCGGGCATACCGGGCAGCATGTTCCATCATTCCATGAGAAATTTGGACAACCGCTTTCGCTGCGCTCTCCGGTTCCCATTTATAGACAAAGATCTCAACTCCATCTTGATCTTTGAAGGTAAAAGTGGAAGATTTCATGAAATAAGGTAGTTTGAGAATCTATTTAACTTTTATCCGGGTGAAGCAGCATTTGATTCAATCGATCATCAACAAAATCAATTAGCTCTTGCAGCGAACGGGCAATGATTCCCCCGGAATTCTCGATGAAAAATTCCACTTGTAAATTTACCATGGCACCTAAATTATCGGTTGCATATCGAAAATCGGTTCTTAACCCTATTATTAGTTTACCCAATCCATATGCAAAGCCTATCTCGGCGGCGACGCCCGTGTCTTCGGGCATTCCATCTAAGATCGCAATAACGAAGTCGCATGAACGTATGGCTTCTACGTTCTTTTCTCCGATTCGATGATTTAATTCCTTGAGTTTGGCTTTTGCTTCGGAAATCCGCAGCGACTGGTTCTTTTCAATATCCGCTATCTGTGCTCCGTATTCCCTTGCTTCATAAAATGGTTCGTAGACATCGCATTTTACGGATAAATGTTTTTTTACTGTCTGTAGCACTTGAGCGCTTAATTCTGAAAACCCCAATGGGTTTGCTAAATAGATCATCGATCGCTTCATTTTCTTCACCATCAATAACGGCACAAATGTATTAAAGCATCTCGAATCTAATGAAATCAATGCTTTCGCTCGAAGAACAAATCAATTTGATTTCACAACTATTTCCAACAGTTTTAATGGCCGGAAAGAGCATCTACGAAATTAAAATATTTCCAAAGGTATCCATCGAAATGGATGTTTCCAAATACCCCAAAAAGCCTTCCATCAAGTTGCCGAAATCGATAGCGAACATTTGTGGAGATATTGAGGCGTTTCACCCCATTTATAAGAATTGGAACAAGGAAAAGCCAGCATCCATTGTTGAAATCCTTAAAGCGTACCGAAGAACGATTGAGATGCTTTCCGGAGTGAAAGCGTATTTGAAAAAGGATCTGGTTGCGGATCTCGTTTGTTTTGGAAATCAGCAGTACCCGGATGAGGGGATTTGTGTTCTTAAATCACAGGATGGTATGCTTTCTGAACTGGTTTTGAACCCCGGTTCTTCTTCTTCTCCCTCTTTCACAATCTTTAACCCCAGATCCGTTCGCTACGATTTTAAAATTATTGCGACTTGTCATTTTCACCCTACGGGAACGGCTGATTCGAGTCCGGAAGATCTTGAAGCGTTTTGCATGTACCCGGTCAATATAATAATATCTTACCCGTATTCAATAGAAAATGCGTTGGTGTTTAATCAACTCGGACAAAAAATCGAGTTGGAATTACTTCACGGGTAAACGGTTATTCATGAGAAGCGTTAGAATAAAAGAAAAGCAGAGAAAAAAGATTCAAAATAAAATCTCGATTATCGCACCAATGTATATTTCTTCTTCATCATGTATGCGATTGCTGCAACGGAGAAAAGCGAGAAGATCAGAATTGGGTATCCGTTGATTCCGGAGGGCTCTTCAGTCTCATCGCGTTCGGCGGGAATATAGCCGGAAGGATCTGGGAAATATTCATATTTCGCGCCCGGTCCGGTAACAAGCACTTGACGTTTCCACCTCGTGGGCGATCCTGATTTCTGATCCATCCACATCATGTCTTGTATAATTCCTTCAGCATTGAATTGAACATGCATCGAGTGATTCCAGCCTTCAGAATCGACTTGCCATGCCACAAAGCCCCGATCCCACACATTGATGTTCGCATCGGTGACTTGACCCATAAAAGCGTTTATTACCCACATTATATCGGCTTTCTTTGCTACAAATCCCGCAGTAATCATTTCTTTGGGCAAAATGTCGCATTCCATCCAAGTTAAACGGTCATTCTTGTTAATGAGGTTCGTCAGATAGAGATTGGTTGATTCAAGGCATTCCGGTCCCGAAACACCCCATGTTTTATTGATACAGTAATTGCTTGGGCTCCAATCATCTGTTTTATTCTTTTTGTAGAATTGGCTTGAAAGAATGATCTTCGATCCCGAACATGTATCGAGAGTTGAGATGATTTGCTTCTTATCCCATTCCTTTCGAGCCGGGTCTTCTGAGGAGGAGCGTTCCCACACGAGCGAATCGCCAGTTGTGACTCCAAAGGTTTGCTCCACCGGAGAACCGCATCCAACGCTCATGGAAAGGAGAAAACTGATATCCATTTCACGCTTTTCATGAGTAGAATTCCTAAATTGCATCCTTTGCTTGTGTTCTTCAAGCAAACCATACGAATTAACTTTTGCATAGAAATAGGTGTCATTATTGTAAATTGAGCCAAGAGCATATTTCGGTCCGGTTTCGTAAAATGAAAACGAACTAATTCCCCACATTTGCTTCAACATCATTTCAAGTTGTGTTTTTACGGTATCAAAATTAATGTTCGAGGGGAACAATATCGGGCCATACCCGCGATTATATGTCACGTTATATATCACTTTCAATTTTTCCGTTGCGTCAATGAAATTAATGTTAGCACCGCCATCGTGAATTAAAAGCGGATAGAAGACCTCCCTCTTTGTTGTAAACGTGCGGGTTGAGGATTCCCAGATATCTCCGTACACGGCTCCGGAACCATTCCATTCAAAGATATGGGTGATTTGGAATTTCAGATAAACCATTTGTCCTTCTCTGAAGTAAATTTCGCCACCGCCGGGTTTTGGTTCTCTCGAATCGCGAACATTGTTTGAAATCCTTTCCCAAAACGCACCTTCCGGTAAAGAGATATAGGGATAATTTGCGGGATTTTGATTTGTTCCTTTTCCATCGATCAAAATCCTCACAGATTTCATGTTTCCGTTTTCATATTCTGCAAAGAAGTTTGTTCCTCCAATTGAATTATCGTTTGGAAGCCGATATTCCATTTTAATTTGATTTGATCCCGACATTGCTGAGAATTGTAAATATTTTGCTTGCAAGCTAATGATATTTATTGAGGTTAAACCCATTGTCGTTAATCCCGCAATCATTTCCGCTTCTCTGCCTGACATATCGAGGTCCTTTCTTTGAAAATCGTAGCCTACTGAAATATTTGCGCCTCGAATTCTGCCAGCCTCTCGGTATTTTAGAAGCATTTCACCGCCTGAAGTTAAAATGAATTTCTGAGTCGCCACGAGCACAACATCGGTGCCTTCTTCGTAGACGAAATCAATTATATAATCCATGAATTTTGAATTGATCGACATAACGGGCGTGTAATACTTTAAGATATCCCCGGGCACCAACCCATAATCATTTGGCGATGCCACTTTATTCGATTTAGCAAGAGTAGTAACTTTCAAATTTTCCTCATCTAAGAAAATCATCCGCTTTACAAGGCCAAGAGAAGGAATTGTTTCGTAGAAGAACATAAAGGGCTTTGAATTCTTTGTTCCGGTGACATTTATGGTGGACGCGGTGTACGTTGTGCTCAATCCGGAAACTCCGGAAAACCAAACTAACCATTGAGTGTCTAAATATGCGCTATACGCACTGAGATCGACATTCTTTGGAATGATATAATTATTTCCCCACCAAGTTGCATTATCCGTAATGTCATATTCTGATCCACCGGTTCCATTTGGCATGAAAACAAAATTTGGATAGACGGCTTTGAAGATTGTCCAATTGATCGTTGTGTTTGAGCCGACATCAACCATTGAGTAGACTGTGATATTCAAGTATTCGTCATATTCCAAGTTATTCTTGCTATTGTTGATGTATGTGCGATATACAGCCCAATCTCCGATTTGGACGCCAAAGTCTGAGGATGCTGCATTTTCCGGTTCAATATTCGCCGATAAAGGTGCGTATCCAACGACAATGCTTATCGTGAACATGAAAACGAAAAATACAGAAATTCCTTTGAAAACGTTTGTAGTTTTCATAATAATTTCCCCGATTTATTTCGGTAAAGAATTTTGGTATTACGGGTATTTAAAATTTACGACATATTTTTTACAAACGTTTTTTAGGCCGAGAATAATGTTGATCCACGCAGCTCGTGTTATAATAAAATGCTGACAAACGTTATATTGCTGCAATGAACATTATATCTTCATAAAAGCGAAAAAAAAAAATTCTCTTAGTTTGGTTTGCGCTTTCAGTGCTTTTAATTGTTTCATTCTCAGCTCAAGGAAAAGCGCTTAATTCATTCTACAAATATGTGTTGAATTCTCGAGATTATGTGGGTCTTCAAATTCAGCAGCTTTGTGAGCGCCATCTCTTGAATATCTGCTCTAATAGTTCAGATCTCGATATCTAATTCTTGTTTCTTTCGATCTTTTCTATCCTACCTCCTTGAACCTTTCTTTGTCGATTGCTGTTTTATTTTCACCTCTTGGTTTATGGCTCTTGAGGACCGTTATCGCGGAAGAGGTTACTCTTTCAAAACTGCGCTCCCATTAATGTTTTTTTCCGACATTTTTCAATTTTTG
>CAZUTM010000118.1:0-8011 GCA_964623665.1 uncultured archaeon | reverse complement strand
ATACCCCGAAATTCTACAAAAAAAGATTTTATATCTTAAAGTCGATAATATTTAATTGTGAGCGGAAAAATCGAACAAGAGTTTTACGAGAAAAAAAAACTGCGCTTTTCAAAGTCAATAGCCTTTCTGCTTTTTATTTTAATTATGGTGGCGTGGGCTCTCATCTTATATGTGACCTATTTTGATATTTATGCCTTGTATTACAGCATCGTAGGAGTACTCATCGCAATCATTGTATGGAGTTTTGGATGGATCTTCAAAAACCACCCGAATAAATCGCTCCAAAAGGTGGTGGGATACAACGATTATCGAAGCATTGTCTGGGATCCACGGGCGACTTGGCGTACCCTTCGTATCTTCTTGAAATGGATGTTCATTAATATTGGTGTATTCACGTTTTCGAATCCGCGTGGATTTGTAAAGAATTTTGCGGCTTTGGAGTCCGATTTTTTATATTCCGTTTATTCTCACATTTTTATTGGAATTTTAATTTGTCAAGGTTTATTATTTGCCATTTGGCTTTTTTTTGAATTTCCTCAGCGTCATTCGTTGTTGAAAATGAAATCTTCGAATATTGTGTTTGCGATTAATCTTTTGACATTTAGTTTTGTGACCGCATTTTTATCGGTTTCATTGCCCACCGTTCAGTATTATTTGAGCATGAACAAGTATTGGTTTTCCTTTTGGTATGTGATAGCAGGGGTCAATATGGTGCCCCGTTTATTGATGAGTAATATAGATGCGGATGCCCGAAGGATTGCGACTCTGAAGAAGTATCAAATTCCGGAATATTTAGATAAGAAAATTAATGATGAACTGAATGATATTGCATTCGTGAAATCGAAAAAAGCGATTCTTCTTTATGCTATCTATTTAGGTTTCTTTTATCAATTTGCCCGAATTACGTGGACCGCAATCAACTTCTACATCTTTTGGTCTGAACTTGCACGTCTAAGAACCCAAAGGAAAGCATTAAAGTTATTGGAGTATGAAACTTCCGGGAAATCATATGACCGGATGAGTAAATTCCGGTTATTTTGGGTTCGCAGAAATATGAATCAGATTTTGGAGTTTTCGGAGGTCGTGTTCGGCTTGGCTGAGGTTCAGAAAGGGGTTCTTAAAGCGAAGAAAGGAAAAATTGAAAAGAAGAAAAAGCTTACCGCACAAGACTTGATCGACAAAGCGTCGTTTTCTTTTGAACTTGACAAAGCAGAAAATTTCAAGATCCAAGCGCTTAAAATCCGAAAAATATCCCAAAACGAGATTTCATATATTTTCAAAGCATACGCAAATCATTATCAAAAGGAAGCAGAAAATTTGCTTAAAAAGAAGATGGAAATCGAACAACAATGCTACAAAGTGGAATCGGAATGCTTGGATGAGCAACAAAAGAACCCCATCACCAAATTTTTCCGCAATCTAAAGCTTTCACGGCTCGAGAAGAAAGGAAACAAACTCCAATTAAAAGCGGAAGCCATCTTCAACGAATCATTAACCAATAACATGAGAAGCGCATATTTCTTAAAAGAAGCAGAAACTCATGTTCCGATGAAAAGTGTAATGAAGAGCGAGATTGGCAATCTTGCTAAGACCATCTTTGAGTCAAATGACAAATCCGATGAAGAATAATCAATGAATGGTGCAATATAATGGTAGAAGACCTATTCTTATTGGTTTCATGGAACGTGAATGGGCTTAACGCTGCATTGAAAAATGGTTTTTTGAATTCGTTCTTAATTTTAAATCCTGACATTTTGTGTCTCCAAGAAACGAAGGTAACCGAAAAAACTCTTGATAAATTATTCAAAATTCCTCCGGAATATTATATTTATTGGAATCAAGCAGAAAAGGCGGGATATAGCGGAACCATGGTATTGACAAAAATAAAGCCTCTTTCGGTCAAAAATGGTCTCGGAAAAAAAGAATTTGATTCGGAAGGACGCGTTCAAACCTTGGAATTCGATTCATTTTATTTAATAAATTCTTATTTTCCGAATTCGCAAAGAGAATTGATGAGGATTGATTATAAATTGGCCTTTAATGACCGACTGCTTTCCCACGCAGAGAAATTACGCGAAAAAAAGAACGTGGTGATAGCGGGCGACTTCAACGTCGCGCATAAAGAAATTGATATTGCAAATCCAAAAGGCAATGATGGAAATGCGGGATTTTCGGAACCGGAAAGATCTTGGTTCACCCGACTAATTGAAACGGGCTGTATCGACACTTTTAGAAAATTTCACCCGGAACCTAAAAGATATTCATGGTGGAGCTATATGGGAGCAGCCCGGGCCAAAAATATCGGTTGGAGAATTGATTATTTTGTTGTAAATAAAGAATTTGAAGCAAATATTATGGACGCCGAAATTCATGATTCAATAAAAGGTTCGGATCATTGCCCGGTGTCTTTGAAAATAAGAGCAAAGTCGAAAAAATGAATAATAAACTAGTACACACTTTCAAGTTTTATCCACAAGATTTTTTTAATCATGGGAGCAGTATTTTCATTTTAAGATTGCGAACGTTTTATAAAATAGGCGCTTACCGCGGTAAAAGCCCATCCAATAACTGCAAACCATGTCACATCATCATAAAAGCTATCTATTGAAAATAAAATCATCACGATTAATAAAATCAATGAAGAAATCGAAATATTCAACAGCTTCTCGCGCACTTTTCCATCGCTTTGAGGATCCAATTGCCGGAATAATTTATTCGTTTTTAATGCCAACATTGTGAAGATATACAAAGAACTTAGCATATACACAATGGGCGATACAATCGGGGATAAACCGTTTAATCTTAATACTAATGCGATGGTGGATGGGACGAGTTGGGCTAACGAAACGACCCATAACTGAATCACTTGGGTTATTTCAGGAGTGTTGTCAGAAAACATGGTAGTTACAAACCAGAAATAGATAATGTTTCCTACACCCCCCAATACGAACGCCAAAGACATACCGAAATTTGAATTAGCAACAATGAAGTTTTTCCAATTAAAAAGCGTATTTCCTAATGACGCCATCGGAGCAAGCGCATATGCGATAAATGCGATTGAAAGATTGCGAGGGATAATACTATTCGTCTTTTTCCAATTCCGGAAAAAATGGGCACATACAAGGCTTATCAAAGCAAAAGCAAAGATCTTCACAGTATTGCTAATCAAGAGAAGGGGAATTGCCATGCTTTTGAAATTATTTTCGAGGAAATAAATATTTTCACGAGTTCGGATGGATTAAAACGGGGAACACGCTTTGAAAACAGACGAAAACATGGAATAATAGATAGCAATGGAATTTGCATTATCGGTTCTTACAATTTTTCGCATCCTATCTATGAAATGTTTGTTGATTTATGTAGGAAAGGCGTTGTTACTAATAGTTTTAAAGGAATCTGAAATTCGGCGCGATATACATGCATTCTCATTCTTATCAAAATATCCTTTTTGAGAAATCCCGCATCATCGCGTTAATAACGCACATTTTACCATTCGAGTCCTCTGTGGAATTGGCAATTGCGATCCGACCATCATTTACCGAGCCCATTCAAAAATGGGTGGTTTATTATCGAAAATATCGCACTTTTGCTTTTATAAATGAATGGAAACAAGTCAAATATGAAGAAATAGTTAAAAAACCAATAGTAGTCTCGGGTTTAAGCCCAAATTGCGACTATGAATGTTTTATCGAATTGATTACACGAACCGGAAATCGTGTTAAGACTCCGAAGCGTCTCTTTCGAACCGGAAGCCCGATTGGAACGATTGTGAATTATCACCATCCGAAAGATCGAACCTATGATTTTTCCGGTAGGTTTACATGCAGTCCATCAATCGTGAAACTCCCTTCCGGCAGATTGTTGGTTTCAAATGATTATTATAAACGTAACGGGGGTCAAAACTTAACTAAAATATTTTATTCCGATGATGAAGGCGCATCTTTCCATCATTTATGCGATCTTTATCCATGTTTTTGGGGAAAGCTCTTTTTGCACCGCAACGATCTTTATATGCTGGCCACGTCCACAGAGTATGGTGATCTTATAATTTCGAAGTCGATTGACGAAGGGGCATCGTTTTCCGAGCCCGTTGTGATTATGAAAGGAGGAGATGCAATTAAAGGGGGCCCGCACAAAGCTCCGATGCCTATTTTACATGCAAAGGGCCGTTTATGGACCGCGATCGATTACGGTTCTTGGACTCGAGGGGGGCATGATTCTTGTATGGCGTCTATAGCCGATGATGCAGATTTAATGGACCCTGACAATTGGATCATTTCTAAACCCTTAAAGTACAACCCAAAATGGAAAGGTACAGTTCAAGGGACGGGCAAATTTAGCGGGCTCGAAGGAAATGCGGTGCGTTCTCGAGAAAACCAAATTCTAAATATTCTTCGGTATAATACAGCGGGAGGAACGCCAAATTATGGAAAAATTCTTGTGTTAATAGTAGATGAGTCGGATTTGAGAAATCCATTGATTTTTCATCAAATTGTGGATTGTCCGGGCAATATGTCGAAATTTTCGGTTCTCTACGATACTTCTACCGATGGATATCTTTCCTTGGTCAATCGCGTGGATTCATCAAATATTCGGCAACGAAATATTGTCTCTTTGATTTATTCGAAAGATCTCTCGAATTGGGTTGTGATCAACGATATTTTAAGAATTGTGGGAGATGCGAAGAAGGTAGCTGCGCAATATATTGATTTTATTCTCGATGAAAACAAAATTCGGTTCGTATCGCGCACGGCGATCAATGATGCGGATAATTTTCACAACGCAAATTATATTTCCTATCATGAAATCGTAAATTATCAAGATCTCATCAAAAAAAGGCTAAACATGCAAAAAAAAGACCGAAAAAAAGATGTTGTGAACTGAGTTTTCCACGTTCAGTTTAGCACGGGGATATTCGATGGGAATGTCCCTTTCCCTTTTTTTTTATGTTTGCATTGAGGGTTGATCGAAGGCATATTTAAAATTTTTTCGCGTTTTTCTATAATATCCTCGTGTATCACCGTTTTATAAGTTTATTCAATGAAACTGGTGAAGGATTCAAATACATTTAAAAAAAATGTGAGGCAAACAACTATTCTTGTAGAATCTCAAACCGGTGGCCGACCATTGGATTCAGAGAGGATCTTTTTTTTAAAATATATTAACTTCAGAGTCGATAAATGCGAATTTCTTGTCGAAAATCATCAAATCTAAAAGATATCCAATTGGATTTTCATTTAGGGAACTGATTCTCATGCCGGTGGATTCGTCCTTGCCTTTTTCCAGTTTTAATATTTTCACCCAAAAATACAGAGACGTATTAGATAATTGGCCTGAAGTATAGCTCACCACGACTTTTCCGGTGACATCATCGATATCATCCCGATTATTATCGACATTGGCATCAAGTCTAAATGAGAATGATTGATTGACTACTTTGCCGAGTAGGTTTAAGTAAAATCCATGAATTAATTGCCCTTTTCCTTGTGGAAGGCCTTCATGATACACCGAATACACATCGCTTTTAAAGCTCTCGGTTTCTTGATAAGGAGCTTTCGAGATATCGATCTTTCCATCTTTATCATCATCGATCCACAAGCGATAATGCATCGTTACATTATCCCCCGTTTCAATTTTATTGGTGTCTTGATTGGTTTTACTTTCCCCGAAATAATACAAAGCGACAACGATTCCTACGATTGCAGCAACTCCCACGATTCCCATCAACCAATATTTCAGATTGGGTGTTCCATGGTCCAATCTTTTTTGTTGGACGACTCGGAGTTTTCGGGCTTTCTCTTTTGGAGAAACTTTTGGCATATTATTGAAAATCGGCGAGTGTTATATTCGTTTTTTGTGCATGTTTTGAAGAATCGAAAAACTTAAAATTTAAGAAAAAATGGGTTTATTCGATATTGATTTTTTCTGCTTTTTTTCGTTGAATTCGTATTGTTAGAATTCCTTGAGCGAGTTTGGCTTTGATGCTGTTCGGGTCGATGAGTTCCGGAAGCGGGATAATATATTCAAGAGTTGGTTTATCCCAAAACCGGAATGCCTCCATAATCATCGGTGTGAATTGTTTGGAGGGTTGGTTTTCTTCAGGTTGTCGCTTTGCTTCTATTAACAAATCGGATTCACGGGCAGAAAGCTGAATTTGTTCCTTTTCAAAACCCGGCATTAAGGCTTTAACCAGAAAGTGATCTTCTTTTTCCACCACTTTCACGAACGGATTCCAACATGCGAATTCCCGATCCGTGAATAGAGATTCAAATATCTTTTCGAATTGAGGCGGAAATGGCGGAGGCCCACCATGCGGCCCTTTACCCGGTGGCGGAGGCCCGAAACACCCATGTCCAAATGGCGGAGGCCCACCATGCGGCCCTTTACCCGGTGGCGGAGGCCCGAAAAACCCATGTCCAAATGGCGGAGGCCCACCATGCGGCCCTTTACCCGGTGGTGGAGGCCCTTGCTCATCAGATGGCTTTCCTTCATTCATTTTTTCCATGTTATCACCTGTTTTAGTGTGTTTTCTTTTCGAGAATGTTGGTTAAGTTTCTTCAAGATCATCGCGAATGGGGATTCTCACCCATTGTTTTTCTTTAATTTCTTTAATAATTTTGATTTTTTCATCTATTTGACCAATTTTTTCATCGATCTTCCGGATTTTTTCAATGTAATTTTGTTTTAAATCTTGGAGCAGCTGTTTTTGTTGTTCCAATGATTGAATTCTACTGATTGTCGGTATATCCTCATTGGATTCTTCAGTTTCAAAGATCCAATCATCGAAATCAAAGTGTTTTGGAATTTCAAATCGGATTGCACCGAGTGGATAGAATTTTTTAAATCCCATGAATATATTGGGGACGGCCTTGAAAGCGCTCTGAATAAACTCTTTGGAGCTTTCTTTTAGTCTTTGCTTTCCTTGTTCGGTGGTTTTGTAAATTTTTTTGGCATTTTGGGCTTTGTCGTTTATAGTTTCTGCAGCGAGGTCTCCAAGGTCGGTTAGCTTTTCTAATAACGGATATATGGTTCCGGGACTTGCATTCCAGATTTCTCCGAATTTTTGCTTAATGTTCTTGGTAATCGCATAAGCGGTGATTTGTTGGTCAGTTTGGGATTCCATTTCTTCGATTGCAGCAAGAACCAACAATTCAGTTAAATCTCTAGAAAACACAAGAAAAAGAAGAAAACTCGACTATTTAAACTATTCGAAATCGAATGTTTGATTTCGAAGTTTTTGAAAACAGCCATATTTTTCTCGGTTAAACGATCAATATAATAATATTCGATTTCGAATATTTTACAATTAATATTCAATAAAACCCAAAAAAATATTGATTGATTAATTTGATGAAGCGAATTAAAAGAAGAACAACTATGTTTCCGATTACATGCAAGATGATAGAAAGAAAAAGAGCAAGGAAAAACCCGCAAATGATATTTTGAGAAAAAAATTGGATAAAAAAAATTATTTTACATCTTTACTCGGTTTTGGAAAAGCGCCAATAGGATAGCCGCATTTTTCACAATACACAATGTAAATATCAATACCTCTTTCCATCACACCACCGGTAATTCCTTCGAGGTTGATACTGGTTTTATTGGTAAGCTTTTGCTTACATCCGGGACAAATAGGTGCGCCCATAAAATCAATTGGTGCAATAAGCATTTAAAGCTTATTGAATGAAGGGTTTTTTGAAGAAATTCAATTAAAAAAAGCAAAATGGAGCGCTCAGTTACCCAAGAGTAGATCATCTTTTCCGAACAGCATTCGGAGAATCACTCATAAAATTTTCATCATTGCGCTGAATGCGACAATTTTTCAAAGGAAAAAATCTTTTTCTTTTCATGCAAAAAATTTCTGTCAAAGATGGGGTATTTTATTTTGGAGATGACCCGTTTTTCTTCATTTCGGGGGATTACCCATATTATCGCGATTCGGCTGATAATTGGCGCGATCGGTTGCAGAAGATGAAAAAAATAGGAGTGAATGTGGTCACTTTTTATGTCC
>CAZUTM010000117.1:7932-14780 GCA_964623665.1 uncultured archaeon | reverse complement strand
ATCGGAATCTGCTGTTGACTGATGTAGACAGCCTCCGCTAATGATCCGAGATACATTTCCGCTATTTTGAAGCATACATTGACCTGGTCTTGCGGGTCGGGGAAATCTCTAACCAATTGTTCCGAGCCGAAATATTCGTTGAAAATCAACACCATCGAGTCACTAATCAATTGAAATGTGATCTTCTGTGCCTCATTTATCTTCTCCAACACGGAAATACGATAATTTATATCTTTTTGGAAGAGTTCTTTATCCATCTCGAAGGGAACAAACGAAACGGGTTTAATAGAAAATTCGGAAAAGCGTTCGTTCCACATCTCGATAAATCCGGGGATTTGGGTTTTGGCTGTGGTCTTTAGATGATTGGCCACGTAGACCAAGGCTTCCATAAACGGATCTCTTTCACTCATGGTTAAAATTTGATTTTTCGCAATTTAAATCTTTATATACGTGAAAAATCAATTTGTACCTATGGAATATGAGAAAGCAAATCCCGAACTTCTTTACGATGCGATAATTATCGGAGCCGGCTTATCCGGACTCACGGTGGGAAATATTCTAACCTATCAAGGCTATAAGGTCTTGATTATTGATAAAAATCACATTCCCGGAGGCTATGTCGTGAATTTTGTACGTGGGGAGTATCGATTTGATACAGCAATTCATTTTATTAATGGATGCGGAGAAGGCGGAATGGTGCATTCGGTTCTCAAATTATTCGGCGCGGAGAACGCCATCGAGTGGCTTCCAATCGAAAATCTCTTTCATTGGAAGGATCCGAAAAATAATTATAGTGCCAGGCCGCCGGTTCGATTGCAAGAATATACCGAATTTCTTTGCAAAGAGTTCCCCAAAGAAGCGAAAAATATTCGTAAATTCATGAGTCGATACTCTAAATTGCTTCCTTTGCTTATGGGATTATTGCAACCGGGTTTAGCAAAGCAAGGATTAACTATTCTTAAAGCATTTCCCACGATGATGCGATTTCTTGGAAACATCAATGCAACGGTCGATGATGTGATTCGAAGATACTTCAAGGATCCCGCGCTCATCGAGTTGCTCACCATATTTGTTTCTCCTTTTGGAATGACGAGAAAGACACAAGCGTTTTTCATTTGGGCGATGAATGAGTTTTCCTATCGCGTCGAAGGAGCATGGTATCCGAAAGGAGGCGCTGGGCAATTCACGTCCACGCTGGCAACTATCTTCCAACAAAATGGAGGCACGTTATTGCTCAATCATGAAGTATTATCGTTGGAAATCGATCAAAAAAAGAAAATGGTCAAGTCGGTTCGGTGCAAAGATAGAAAAGGCAATGAAACGACATTTCGTTCGATCGCAGTGGTCAATGCTGCTGACTTATATCGATTGGCGACGACTCTTGTACCCAAGGGAACGTTCTCCGAGAAATGGATAAAGAAAATTTCCGAAAGAAATACAATCCATTCGTTATTTATCGTGTATCTCGGATTAAATCTCGATTTAACAAAATACGGGATTACCGAATATGAACTTTGGCAACTCAATAGCGATTGGAATGTGCCAGAGATCCACGAAAATCTCCAAAAGAAAATGGACTATTCCAAGATCCCGATGGAAATCATAACGTTTTATTCAAACGGACCCGATAAATCTTGTTGTCCACCCGGAAAAACCGTTCTCTCCTGCTTGATTGGTGCTGACTTGAACGCATGGAAAGAACTCCTTGAAGAGAATGGGAAAAAAGGCGAAAAATACTACCAATTCAAAAGAAAATCTGCAGAAACATTTGTTCAAAGGCTTTCTGAACTGCTCAATATCCCGGATTTAAAAAGTTATATTGAAGTGATGGAGGTGGCTACACCCATTACCTTATATCGCTATTCGTATGCTTACAAAGGAACGCCTATAGGATATGCCTTTGATCTTGATTCCGTTAGAAAAACGCAATTGTACGGCACAGCGATCAAAAACTTAAGTTTGGCCGGCCATTTTACATTTCCCGGGGGCGGCATGAGCACCGTTATGCTGGGCGGAATGATGGCGGCAAGGGCGGCAATTAAGCGAATTAAAAAATTTAAAAAATAAAATCAATGGAACATTATATTCTTCATGTTAATTTCGATGCATCGATTTTTTCATTTTCTTAAGCGAATTTGGTCTGAAAACGCAAATAAGAAAGATATGCTTATATATTATCTCTCGATTTATTCGATTTACCTTCTTGCGATGGTTTATTCGATGACAACATATCCGGGCGGTTTTTCCTTTAGTAAAACCTTTATAAGTTTTCTCGGCGGGTCGTACACAAATCCCGACGGTTATATTATTCACAATATCGGAATGATATTTACCGGATTTGCCAGCCTTCCGATGTTTGTCTATGTTTACAAAAAGACCAAACCTACCATGAAATATATGTCCCTTTTTGGATGTTTTCTCGGTTTATTGGGTTTGTTGGGATTTGCAGCCGTCGGAATTTGGTATGAAGGTGCAAGCTTTTTGGGGCATAAATGGGCAACGATTTTTGCATTCGGCGGAATCGGGTTTAGCGGGTTGATTCTTTTTCCCGTATTGATAAGGCGAGCGTATTTAAAATTGGATTGGCCAAATGTGAAGCATCTAATCTTCATGTATGGAGTCATTTTCTTAACATTATTATACGCTTTGGAGTTCCAAACGCTTGTTTCAATGGATAGCTTCTTGGCGTGGAATATGGATCCTACCGATTCGATTTGGGAATGGTTTTTCTTCGGGGTTGCGTCATTCTACTTGATAGAAATCGTTGCAATCACTAAATAAATGAAATATTACGAATTTTTCTGTTCGTGCTTTTAATTTATAATCGAATTTCAATATATGTCGTGAATCAAAAATGAAAAAATGTTTGTGGTTTTTTAATTGCTTTTTGACTCGGTTCGGATGTATTTTATTGCTTGATGCCTTCTTCGATAACGGAAAGCGCTTTGATCAATTGTTCCTCGCTAATACATAAAGGCGGAAGCATTCTAAACACGTTGATTCCGGCATTTAAGCCCAATACTTTATGTTCGAATGCAAATTGGAGATATTTGCCCGCTTTGTCCCGAAAATGGATTCCCCGCATCAAACCCATTCCCCGAATCTCTTTCACTGCTTGATATTTCGACACCCAATCCTTGGTGATTTCCTCGAACTTTTTGCCCAATTTCATCGAATTTTCAACGAGTTGCGATTCTTCGATCACAGAAATGGCGGCCAATGCCGCCGCGCATGCTACCGGGTTCCCCCCGAATGTGGAAGCGTGTTCGCCTTTTTCAAACTTTTGGAAATATTCCGCGGAAGAAATCGTTGCACCCATCGGAATTCCTCCCGCAATACCTTTCGCCAAACAAAGAATATCTGGAGAGACCCCGAAATGCTCCAAGCAAAACATCTTACCCGTTCTGCCGAAACCCGTTTGGACTTCATCGAATATTAAACTCAGATTCTTCTCCGTGCAAAACTCCCGGAGCTGCTTTACGAACTCTTTGTCTGCAACATAAACCCCCCCTTCGCCCTGTATTAATTCAATGGAAACTGCTATGGTGTTGGCCGGGTCTTTATTATAGGATTCAATCACCGAATTCATATCATTATACGTAGCGAATTCCACGGGACCCATCCGAGTTTCGAATGCCTTTCGGTATGCTTGCCCGTGGGTTAAGGACAATGCACCGAGGGTTCTGCCATGAAATCCACGCTTGAATGCAATGATTTTCGGTGATTGCGCATCGCGATGATTTGCAATTGCTAATTTTATTGCGGCTTCGTTCGCTTCGGTTCCGGAATTCGATAAAAACGTCGAATCCAAATTGGATGGAGTCAGAGAAGCCAACTTTTCGTAAAGTTTGGCTCTGCATTCGTGAGGAAAGCTCGCGTGGAGAACCGAAATTTTAAGCGCTTGATCATAAATCGCTTTCGCAACCTTCTCGTTTCCATAGCCAATATTCGCAACGCCATGCCCGCTCGTAAGATCGATGTATTCGTTGCCCTCCGAATCGTAGAGTAAAGCCCCTTTCCCATGCGTGAATAAAATACTTCGGGAAGAATATACTTTTGGGCCAAATTTTTCCTCAAGTTCAATGAGCACCTTTGATTGATTTGATTCATTAACCATAATTTCATTAAAATTTTGAACACAAAAAATTTTATGATTTCTTTTTCTTATTCTCTTCAGTGAGAGTATTTGATGCTTCAATCGAATTTCCAGTTTTTTGAAATTTTATTTAGTCCCAGCCTCAATGTATCTGATTATCCCGATACATTCTTACTCATTGTGCTATATTTCGGTTTAATTATCATTGATGTCATCTTTCTCTTGTTTCTGTATATCTCATCTCGGCTTAAGGGCCGCGGAGTTGAATTGAATTATTTACCGTTTCTCAAATCCGCTACCTTATTTTTAACCGGATATAACCTTCTAATGATCCCTATCGTTCTTAATTTTTCTACACTAATCCCTTCTTTCAGTTCATTCGTCTTGACCGTTTCATTCATCTTGTGTTATCTTTTTATCGGTTTTCCCATAGTAATTTTTTTCAATGAGATATATTTAAAAAAGAACCATGAAATCGAGGCTTCTGCGAAAGGGCGATATTTTCATATTATGTTCGGGTTTGGCTCTTGTATTGCAATTCTTTTTATAATCGAAACATTGCATGGTATCACCATTTTTAATAAATTTATTATGTTTTTATGGGTCTTGTTTGCTTGTCTTTTTTATTCGCACTACCGACGAACCTATCCATCAAATGATATAAATCGCATCATCTTCTTTGTAGGAATTTTAATAGGTATAGACATTCAAGTCAATCTTCAACGTATAGAGTTCGGCCAACCCGATTTCATAGTTGGTAAAGTAATCATCCTTTTATTTACATGTTTGATGATCTTTTATTTTTATCGAGAAAAGCTGTTTTTGGAATTTAATATCAATCAAAATCAATTGAGTCTTCAAGATTTTATAACTATAGAGGCAGAACATTTGAATCTATATGTATTTGAGAACGATCTCATTGATTTTTATCTCCCATTTCGTATTCGTTCTCTGAAGCGGTTTATAGTTCTTGACAGGATTACCATTTCGACAAATGAAGGTGTTTGTCTGGCTTCGATTCCAATATACAAAATGTCAAACAGAGTTTTAATCAAGAATTTTTCGGTTTCTAATAAAAATCTTAATATAGAATTGAAATTGGGTAATATTTTGCTGAAAAGAAACCTTATTCTTAACGTGATTTCGCATAAAGTTCAAGAGTTCGAACAATTATTTATATTTATTCTAAAATACTATAGTAAAAAGGCCCGATTTCCGCTCATAAGTGAGATTTATGAAGCGGGTCATCCCGTTGATTTAACAAATCGATTTAGCGATTTTTTAGAGAACATCATCCTTATTAATCCATCAAAGATGAATAATGAAACTTTAGATTTAATTGATTTTAATACTACACGAATATTTTCCGAGGCAAATAATCTAAACGAGTTAAATTTGGAGAGTTTAATTTATCAATCTAACCTTAGTTTGAAAGAATCAATTAAAGCGGTGCAATTTATGAAATTTATCCGTGATAATGTTAAACATTTTCCTTTTTCTAATTCTTTGTTATTTCAGCAAATAGATGCGTTGGTAAAACAATATCTCTTTAGATACAACCCCACATCTTGGAATATCTTCGAATTTTCACAAAAGATGAATCTTTCATTTAAAATTGCTTATCTTAGTTCTTTATACGTTGAAATTTTAAATAGTGATGAGAATACCCTTCGAAAGCATCTTGATTCGCAAACCGAACATCGACGTCCTTTAAGTAAAAAAAAAGAAAAAGAAATTTACATTTATATAAAGGACTTTCAAGAGAAAAATTTAAGAAATCCTACGATTCGAGAATTATTATTTGAGTTCCAAACTCTATCAATAATTATTTTAGTGGAATATATCAACACACTAAATAAACAAAATATTCTCCAATCTTTGACATCTATATCTACGCGGATCTTTAAGCATGTCGAATTTCATAACGTAATAGACAAATTGGTATTGCAATTGGATGAGATAATCGAATTTTATTGTAATCAATCATGTTTAACCGGATCATCTAAATTTAAACCCCGTTTCAAACATTCAACGCCTAAATCAAGAATTTTTTCATCGAAATTGACCAACAATGAAGATATCGCAAAAATCATAAGCGATTATATTAGTTCGACCGTAAATAATAAAATAAACATTCCGGAGAATGTCGAAATAATTTCATCATTTGGATATCATTTACCCAAATCATATTTCTTTGATATCACCGAAGGATTGCCGATTGCATCAAGAAAACACAATTCCATTGAAAAAAAATCAGAGTTAGAGATTCGAGTTAATGACCAAGAAGATAAAAAAGATTTAAATCGTTTATTGAAAGAATTATCTTCTCTCTCTCAACGAGATGCTAAATGAGAATAGTTTCCGTTTATCTTTTCTTCTTTTTAAGGTTCCGGTCCATTTTCTTTTTAAACTCGGGGTTTTCAAGATAATTTTTTATATAATGCATGGAATAGCCTTTTTTCTTTAAATCTTTGATCATCGCTTGCCGCTTCTTAGCAAGCATCAACTTTTGTCTCCTGATCGATATAATATCCAATTTTTTAGGTTTATTTACCGGTTCTTCTGCATTATCTAAATCTCCGAAATCTCCATCCGGATCTTCGGAATCTTCTTCGTCTTCGAGATCTCCATCCGGATCTTCGGAATCTTCTTCGTCTTCGAGATCTCCATCCGGATCTTCGGAATCTTCTTCATCTTCGAAATCTCCATCCGGATCTTCGGAATCTTCTTCGTCTTCGAGATCTCCATCCGG
>CAZUTM010000117.1:0-7832 GCA_964623665.1 uncultured archaeon | reverse complement strand
CTTCGGAATCTTCTTCGTCTTCGAAATCTCCATCCGGATCTTCGGAATCTTCTTCGTCTTCGAAATCTCCATCCGGATCTTCGGAATCTTCTTCATCTTCGAAATCTCCATCCGGATCTTCGAAATAGTTCTCATCATGTTTTTTTCCTTTGAGATTCTTTCCGCTCGAAGATGCTGTTTTTTTAAGATCCTCTTTATTTTTTCCTATATTCAGATCCTTCTTATTATTTTTGAGGTTCAGTTCTGATTGTGTTGAATTTTCCGTTTCTTTTATAGAATCTCTATAAGCTTCGGAGTTGAGAGTATCGATAGGCCCAAATTTCGCTTCAAAGGAAGATAAAAACTGAATATATCGGTTTTTGATGATTTGCTTCAATTGAGGTATTCCTTCAGCGGTACGCGCTGATATATATGTGATACCGATTAACCCAAACTGGGCTGTTGGTTCTTTTAGCGAAATCTTTAATTGAGTTAATACTTTCTCTATCTTCTTCTCTATTTGTTCTTTGTGAATTTTAGATAGCTTATCTATCTTATTCAGAACCAAAACGCATGGGATATGGAGTTCTTCCAAAAATTGGATAAATTCAAAGGTAAGAGGAATGGTGTTCGGGTTATTTTCATGCCATTTACTAATTTCATCTTCAATTCTTAGTATGTTTGCAATTACTAAAGTTAGAAAGATATTTTCTTTATCTTTCTCGAAATATTCAATTATTTGCTTCTGAACAAACGATTGTTCTTTTCTGCTGAATCGAACCATCGGCCCCAAGCCGGGAAGATCGATTAGATGAAATTTCTGATTTCTATCATTAATCAAATTCAATTTGATCGTTGAGCCGGGCGTTTTGCCTATCTTGGCTTTATATAATGAAGGATTTGAGAGAATTCTTTTAGCAACACTGCTTTTTCCTACATTACTATTGCCTGCTAACGTGATTCGTGGATAATTTCCTTTTGGATATGAAAAAACAACCGAACTTCGGATATCCGGACTTGGCGGTTTTACCTTTGGTTTTTGGCTTCGTCGTTTCATTTTGATTGTTGGCATTTTCTGATTTGATTTTTTTGGCTGATCTTTCCTTTTCCGCTTCATATCTTTTTTAATTGCATGTTTCGAGACATAACGTTTGAGTTGCTTTTTCATAATTCTCTTTTAAAAAAAATCATTTTAAAATAACAAATTTTCGCTTTTTGAAAAATTTCTGAAGAAAGAATTTCGAAGGAATTTTGATGAGTTTTTCATATTTTGTGTTTCATTTTTGATTAGAATTCGAGAAAATCAATCAAAATTTTCTTCCCTTTGACTCCGTATTGTTAAAATGCTGAATTGAAATTAAATAATTTGTTTAAATATCTTTGAGCCTATATACTGTTTTGATGGAAAAAGTAGCCGTGATTTTGGAAGACGAAAATGCAATTCGTGATTCCCTCTGTTTATTATTGAAAAAGGACAAATTTACGACATTTTCAGCGGAAGATGGAGATAAATTGCTTGATATCATCCGTAAGTTGAAATCGGAAAATAAAAAAATCGCAGTTGCAGTCCTCGATTTGATCAATAATATTGGAAAAGGTGGGATAGACATTATTGAAGAGATCAAAAAAATCGATGGATCAATAAAGGCTTTGGCTGTAACTGGTTATGATTTGCAAGAATATCAAGAAATCTGTATAAATAAAGGATTCGATGGGATTATTGAAAAGCCTTTCGATTACAAAATGTTGAGAAAAAAAATTGAGTCAATTGGCGTTAATTTAAATGAATAATATACGTGTTAACTTCGAAGGGATTGAATATGTCTTGAATCACGCCTTCGGCACTATTATATGAATGCGTATGATGTCCGGAAAACTGATCCGTTTTCTCTAATAAATTGCATTTCTCAACCCTGATGCAATGAAAATAAGGGTCAAGTTGTATTCTGCCCTCGATAATTTTGTCGGACATATTTGAGATTCTAAGAATCGCCGCCTTTTCTTGTATTCCGGAGAGTCTATAAGGCCGTTTAATTGCGATTATCTCCAATTCGGGATTTAGTTGTGATACCAAATTTGAGAACCGAAATTTTGGAATCTTTTTGATATTCATCGGAGTCAAAATTTCTGCAAAGCTCTTGATATTGAAGGCGTGGGCAATTTCATAAATTTTAAGTTCTTCCTCTGGGGTAATATAAGGAACCAATTTTTGGAGACATAAATGCGGATGTTGGTCGGAGGTTGCGGGTATCTTTTCGTTTTGTTGAATTCTTTTTCTGCGCTGTTCTAAACACCATGCTTCCGATGCTACCTTGGGGTATCGTGCCGTTCGAAGCAATGTCAGATGCACTTTGTTATCATGTGTTGAAAATCCATATTTTCCCTCATTGATTAACGCTAAACCGATGGTACCATCATTTGATTTGAATCTAATGAAGGTTTGAGCATTCAACTCTTCTCTGCATCGTTCATACCGTGATTTTGGTATCATGGGCCGTTTAATTATTCCGAAAGGAATTTCTGCTTCGGAGTAGTCCGAATTAAAACCAAGATAATATTCCATTTTAACTGTTATAGAAGGATCTTGGGGGAAGAATAGGGTTTCGATGGATAATGATTCCATTTCTTGGTAAAGAATATAATTTACAATAAATTTTGAGTTAAGGTCTTCAAAATTCATTTCAGCCGAAATCTTTATTCGTAATGGGCCTTTCTCTTCGATTTTGACCTTAATAGAGTCTTGATCCGCATCAATCGGATTCTCTCTGTAATCATCAGAGAAATCCCAGACATCTCCCATATCGCCATAGACAACCAATTTAGCAGAACCGCTTTCCAAGACTCGATATTCCTTTCCATGATTTTTAAAACTCCAGCGGGAAATCGTTCCGGATGCTTTTGAAATTGAAATGGTATTCCATTCGTTGAGTATTGAGATGTTTTTTTCATCCTCCATTACTTTCAGTGGATATTCCATCTTGGCGGGCTCTTCTCCTAATGTAGCATAGCGTACTTCATAGGGACCGAGTTCGGCTAAAAATTCGATTCTGGCCGGTCTTCTCATGAAATAATCGATATTAGTCGGATCCGACTCGATAAATTGGGCATAAGAGATCTTTCCATTTTGGAATCTAATGCTTTTGATATTTCGGGCCATATTTTCTGAAATCGAGACTTTTTTTATGTATAATTTGGTTTTGGTTTCATTTTTAATGATTTTTTCATTTGAATTTGATATGTTATTCTCGTAAAGTTCGAATTCTTGTCCCGCTTCGAAGCGATCGCTCTCTTCGCTTGTATCATCCGATGTTAATGATATGGACACTATTTCCTTAACCGAATAGGGTGTGGGATTAATAATAATAACCGGAATATCCATATCGGTGATTCCGCCAATGAAGTCATTGTATTCTTTCCCATATGCAAGATGTTCGATACACCATTTTTCGATTCTTTGAAGCCACCGAAAATCTTGAAAAAGCATATCATAAACATCATCATATACTTCTGCAATCGAGGATCCTGGTAATATATCGTGAAATTGATTCGTACAAATATCTTTCCAAATCGTTTCAAATGTATATTTTGGTGTCGGACTTCCGCCTCCGAGTTCTATAAGCGTACAAACGTTTTCCAAAGCCGCATTCCGCCATTCCAAATATCTTAAGGCTCTCTTAATGAATGCTTGAGTTGTGAGCGTGCCCCAATGCCTTTGAAAATACAATTCATCATTCCAAATCGGCAATTTGGTTTTATATTGTTCGAGTTCTTTGAAAAACGCGTGGACCAAAGAGTATGAGCCAATTCCCTTCTTCAGCATTCCATCAACGATAGCGACCTCTTCGCCAGTCGGCCCATGTCCCCCATCTCCCAATCCGTAAAAGACCGGTAAAAGAGGCACGATCTCTTGATCAAACTCATTATTGGTAATGGGATCATGATCGATTGAATAATTATATCCGGTTTTGGGGTGAGATTTTAATACCAACGATCTGCTTTTGATTTCTTCCCAAGATTCAATCGGTCCAAACATTTGAGGGGCAACATGACATAAGAGTTCTGACCCATCAGGGCTTTTCCAAAGGAAGTTCACAAAAGGCCATGGCGCTTCAAAAGGTGGATGGCCGCCCCAAATTTTAGTTGTGAAGAAATACTTGCCCCCACTCTTGGCTATGATTTGAGGAAGGGAAAATGCGTATCCAAAAGTATCGGGAAGCCATTCGACCTCGGAGAACTTCGAGAAATGTTCAAAATAATAATATTGACCATACAACCTTTGCCGCACAAAACTCTCTCCCGAAGGCATTCTTGCATCGGGTTCTACCCACATCCCACCAACCAACTCAAACCGGTTTTCTTGTACGTATTTCTGAATCTGTTTAAACAAATCCGGCTCGGTTTGCCGAATATATTCGAGCGTGAGCGGTTGGGATGCGGCGAAAGTAAATGAGGGATGATGTTCAATATGAAAAATTGCTTTTTTATATGTCACCGCTGCTTTTTGGATTGTTTGATGAATCCGCCATTCCCAAGCAATATCTAAATGGCTTTGGCCAACCCATACCACCTTGAATTTCGATGGATCGAAAGTATTATTCTTGAGTATTTTTTTATAAAAGGTGTTGAATTTTTCGAGGAATTCCGGCGTCATACGGTTTTTCTCTTGGAGCCACGCTTCCGGATTATCTTGATCGGGTTCTGTCTGCAAAGATTCCCATCGGTATTCTCTTTTTTCTAAGGAAAATTTACCTATTTTACTCCGAAATAGCGGATAAATGGGGTAGTTAAATTCCTTGTTCATATAGTATGAAGCGCGTGATACAAAAAGAATTTTCGCTTTTCCATTTGAATTTTGTTTTTTTTTGCCCGATTGGGAGAGCTAAAAAACGAAAACGCAATGAAAAAAAAAGCCGTGTTTGTTTTGCTTTTTCGCAATGATTTAAATGCTTAATCATTCCGATTCTTGCCAAGAATCGTATTCTTTAAAGAGCCCGTCGATTTTGGCTATTTCTTTCTTAATTTCCCGTGAATTCCATTTCCCAAAGGTCTCTTCAATGAGCGAATCCATTTCTATTTGAAAATCCGATGCCAATTTCATCATCTGTCTCAAATCTGTTTGTTTAATGCCTTTATTTTCAATTGCTTTAAATACTTCTTTGATTCGCTCCTTTAGCATATCTGTGTTCATTTTTGATTTCTTTGCATTATTGAGAAGATTTTGCACGCGTTTTTGATATTCCAATTCATCCTCACTCATTTTTTTCGAGCCTTCTTCTATCAGTCTATCTTCGGTAAGTCCTATTACCCTATCGTAGATCTGAACTGCATCATCGAGAAGATAAATCGTTTCAAAGATATTATACTTTCTATTGAGTTTCGCTTCACAGACCTTTAAGAAAGCATTTTCGTATAGAACCTCGATTTTACTAATATCGGAAGGTTCAAAATTCTCTTTCACTTTTTTCGCGATGCTTTCTAGCTCCTCGGTTGTTGTTTCCCGACCAAGCATCAACAAATCGTTTTTAATCACTAAACAATTCATCAAATAAGTTCTGGCTTTATTTTCAATATCTCCGATTTTCTTTCCTTTTGACCGGTCAAACACCATTTTAAAGATAGATTCTGCCTTATTCAGCAATTTCTCCGATTGCTTTTTATCTTTTGGTAATTTTCTTGCAAAATCATAAATATAGCGAACGCCATCATCAAGCGCAAACTCCAGATCAAAAAGAAAATCGATAAAGGTCAGCTGAGTTCGTTCTCTCAGAATCCTCGATTTCTCATCCAAATCATTCTCTATTACTTTTACCGATGCATACCAAAGCATCGCAGCGGGTATCCAAAAGAGCGTTCCGATCATCATCATTCCAATATACGAGCCCACAATATTCAAAATCACAGATGATAGAAGCAAAGTGATGCTTTTTCCTAATTGTTCAGTAAGCTGAAAGAAGGATGTTGCCGTTCCCCGGTGCTCGGGTAAATTGACATCAATGAGAATCGCATTTTTATTTGCCACCGCACCGGCACCCAAGAAACTTCCTAAAAATGCAAAGATAAAATAGGCTATGTATCCGGGATATTCTCTAAAAATCCCAAAGATTGTTTTCACTACGTAGCTCATGATTTGGTCTTGAGGAATCGGATCCGGATAATTCATAATTTCCAAAAACGAGGCATCAATTTTTTGAATCGAAACCAACATCAATAATATAAGAGGAACTGCTGCAATCATCGTTACCGTTGCTAATAGCGAACGATTTCTTCGATTCTTTTTATATAATTGGTCTCCTACCCCGGCAAGCACGATGTTTCCCAATAAATAACCAATCCCAGTCATACCGGCTAAAATCGCTGAAGTTTGTAACCGAATCGCAGTTGGCAATACTGCCAAAAACCCATCATTTGCATCGCTAAGAGCGGTAATCATAAAATAAATTAAAATCGTTCCCGGAACGATCGAAAAGAATCCATTCAAGATTAAATTTCGATTTGTGGGCTTTTTGAGCAATCGAATTAATTCTTTTTTGTTAATCGTATATGAATAATCTAACTGCTCCATCTTTTGTAATGCCGCTAAATCCTCTTCATGGGCACCCACACCCGGAATTTTAACGAATATTAAAAATATTATAATAATAATTGAAATAAAACTCAGGATAATAAAAGGAAATTTCCACGAAAGCCCCATAATATTCAGAGGTCCGAGGAACGCGCTCATTGCATTACCCGCCGCGTTGGAAATACTACTCATGATCGCAAGAAATCCGAACCAACTGCTTCGCTCCTCTGCCGGAATGATATCTCCCAAAATACTATATCCTAAAGGAAGAACACATCCCATTCCCGCTCCCGTGACGATACGAGCCAATACTAATTGAGTAAAATCATTGCATAAAACGGTGAAAAAGAACCCAACGCAAGATAGGAATGAACCTACCATAACCACTTTACTGCGATCGACTTTGTCTGTATAATACCCCCAAACGACGGCGAAAATCGCGCTCACCAAGACAAAGAGGGAATCGGGAATCGCAATTAACTCGCGACCTACTTGGAAATCGATAATAATTTGGGCATAGGATGGAATAAGCATATTAGCCGCTGCAATGCTTGCAAACATCATTAAAATAATAAGAATCAATGAAAATATTTCGGATTTCTTTAAATCCACCAACTTTTGAGCCTCCAAATATTCCTAAGGCGCCTAAGAGAAAAAATCTTTCGAAATGAACAAACGCTGCTCTTTATAAATTCGTAAAATTTAAACGCAATGTGAACTATACACCTTTGACAAAAATGATATGTGCGAATTGTGGATCAGAGCAGCCCGATCAAGCCAAGTTCTGTGCTTTTTGCGGATCTGCTTTGAATAGTGGAATTCAACAACAAAATCAGCAGAGAGTAACGGGTCAACAAAATCAACAAGTTCCTCAAATAAATCAAGAGATGTTTTATCAACAGCCCCAAAGTCAATATCAACCGCCCCAAAATCAATATCCGATTCAATATCAAGGCTATCAAGCACCGAATCAACAATATGGGCAAAAGCCAAAGAAAGATAAAGTGATTGCGGGTATTTTGGGAATTTTGCTAGGAGGATTTGGCGTACATAAGTTCTATCTCGGTGATATAGGCCTCGGAATTCTTTATTTGATTTTCTTCTGGAGCGGTATTCCCGCGATTATAGGTTTAATTGAAGGAATCCTTTATTTGGTCGCTTCTGATGAAGAATTTCAACAAAAATATGTGAAAGGCTAACTTCGTGGAAAAAAAAATTATTCATTTTTTTCTGTTATTTCACTTTGATAAATCGATTTTATGCAGTAAAAAGTCGATTCAATTGAAAACGT
>CAZUTM010000116.1:6930-14999 GCA_964623665.1 uncultured archaeon | reverse complement strand
AGGGCAAGGGCAAGGGCAAGGGCAAGGGCAAGGGCAAGGGCAAGGGCAAGGGCAACAAAGCGCCGATGCCACGATGCTGCAAATTAAAAATTTAGAACTTGAAGATAAAATTGAAGAATTGAAGAAAGAAATCATTCAGCTTAAAAAAGATAACAAGCTTCAGAGACGCGAGATTGAAATGCTTCGAGGTGGAAATAAACCATCTTGAAACGGATTTCATTTTGATTGACAGCGCAACCTTATTAAACCTTTTTTATTTTTTGTTTTCAATATATGTATCAAATTATTCCGTTTCCAAATCAGATTGAATACAACGGATCTCAATCGATCCTATCGAAATCGATGACGATTTGGTTCGATTCGAACGTATCGGAAATAAAAGAGTATATTTTATCAACTTTAAAAAATGAATTTGAAATCATACCATCGGATGCAACTATTGAACATTCGGCCTCTCTCAAGTTCCTTTTTCAGAAAACTCTGAATAAGAATCAATATTTGCTTCTTATTAAGGATAACGCTATAATTATCAAAGCAAGCACCAATAAGGCTTTTTTTTATGGATTTCAGACCTTGAGGCAAATAATGTTTCAAACCTATGACCCGCACGCTAATCACTTTTTAGTAAAGGACATTAAGGTTTTAGATTCACCAAGATTTCAATGGAGAGGCTTTATGCTTGACGAGGGCCGCTACTTTTTGGGGAAAATGGCGGTTAAAAAAGTGTTAGATTGGATGGCGCTTCTCAAATTGAATAAATTTCATTGGCATCTCACCGAGGATCAGGGATGGAGAATTCAGATCGATCGATATCCCAAATTAACCGAAATCGGCTCAAAACGAAATGGAACTCCGCTCTATAGAAATATCAATAAACAATTGGATGGAAAGGAACACTCTGGTTATTATACGAAAGAAGATATAAAAGAAATAATCAAATATGCAACCAGCAGATTCATCGACATAATTCCCGAAATCGAAATGCCCGGACATGCCGTGGCCGCTTTGGCAGCCTATCCGCAATTCAGTTGTACCGGAGGTCCTTTTAATGTTTCTAACAAATGGGGGATACATAGAGACGTGTTCTGTTTAGGAAATCCGACAACAACAGAATTCCTTAAAAATATTTTACTCGAAGTTGTTGATCTCTTTCCATTTGAATATCTTCACACGGGTGGAGATGAGGTACCGAAAGATCGATGGTCAAAATGCCCGAAATGCCAAGAAGCGATCAAAAAAGGCGATTTAAAGGATGAACATGGGTTACAAGTAAAATTCACTAATGAAATCGTCGATTTTCTCGGCAAATTGGGTAAGAAAACTATTGTTTGGAATGAATTAACCGATGATCGGCTTGATACCCGAACCGTTATTCAATTTTGGAAAGGCTCATTCGATTCTATCATGGGCTTTTTGAAAAAAGGCGGAACGGCGGTATTATCTCCGAGTAACTATTACTACGTAGATCTGCGCTACCACAAAACGTCTTTGAGCAAATGCTATAATTATGAACCTTTGCCACAACAATATATTGAAGATATTGGGGCATCAATTTTGGGTATCGAAGCGGAGTTATGGGGTGAAGTATTCAACAGCGAATCAAAAATGGAATATTGCGCATTTCCAAGAGTCTTGGCAATTGCAGAATCCGCTTGGACCGAACCCAAGAATAAGGATTTTAAAAGATTTATATCGAGTATCCCGGTATTCGAATCGATCTTAAAAATTAAAGGGATAAACTATACCCCATTGAAAAATGCAGAACCAAATTGGTTTCAAACCTTTAAAGATAGATTCAAAAAAGGGTTTGGAACCTATCTATAACTGGATTAAAGATTGCTTTGTTCGTTTATCTGTTTGTTTAATAACTCTTTTTTCATCGTCATCAATTCTTCAATTTCTTTTTCCACATTGTATGCGTACATGGGCATTTTATCAAACAAAGGGGATTTGCTACCCAATTTCGCAAAATAGAACCAAGGAACCACAATTATTTTTGATAATCCCGACAAACGAACCGCTTTTTCCATATCTTTCAGAGTAAGCTTGTCATAGCCACCGAACAGTCCCAAAAACAGAAAATAGCAAGGACCGGGTAATACATAGATTCCCAAAAACACAATTAAAATGATCGAAATAATCGATATTCCGCTCGCATCGTTTGCAAAAACTGCATTCAAACCTTCGAATATAATTTTTATTATGAAATAATACAAGATTCCGGAAAGTAATGGGACAATCCACATCTGCCACAGATTGAAATGCAAATTGATTATTTTACGGGTGATATAAATCCAACCGATCCCTTGTTTGCTTAAGGTCGCCAAGATATTGGAATAAATGATAACAAAAATGCCGAGTTTTAAATAGATAAAAATGAGCGAAACCACGAGCTTTACGACATTTTCTATTATTGTAATGATTATGTTAAATTTATGATTTCCGGTCCCTATCAAGACCTCGTTCATATAATGCGAATGCTGAAAATACAAGGAAAATAACAGTTGATAAATGAAAATCACTTTAAAGAATTCATAATATTGCGGAAACAAAGAGAGAATTACAGCGGGCCCAATCACCAACACTAAAGGAACGATCAAGCCGGAAATTTGCCCAGTTGTGCGAAACCCATTGCTCAGTATATATTCCGCGTAATGCTGCTTTTTGTTGAAAAAGGCCTCGGAGATACTCGGCCGATGATTGCCAAAATGCATCGAATTAATTTGCTCTGACAATCCGATAATCGGAGATATAATGGACATCGTACCGATAATATAAGAATACCCAGGCAACTGAGCAGCATAGATCAAAACAAGAATACTTCCGATAATTTCATAAGAAAGCACAAAACCCATAACACCCAAACCGAATACGACCGATTCTTTCATTACATCTTTGGGAACATCCCAGCGAAATACATCCCTTATTTTAAAGCCGAATTGTCCGGATACTTTTGAAAAAAGCCATCCAGCAAGAAGCATTGAAAAGAAATCATCAATATAATAACCGAGCGTTATACCAATCGCAGAACCCATTACTGGCCCAATCGCGGGATTCGAATTACCCAATGCCAAGCCCGCTTGAGCGCCGATAAACAAAGTTAAATTCTGAAGAAGAATGCCATGAATAATACCCACGATGTTCAGCTTATCAAATTGGTGAAATCCTTTCAGCGCCTCTGAAAACACACCCAACCATCCGGGATATTGAACAATTGAGTATAAAACAAAAATCCACGGAAGATATGAAAGATAATTGTCTTTTAAAAAATAGAGCCCTATAATGGAAATCCCCGTAGTTTGAATCAAACCGGTGAAGGATTGAAACCAAATAAAAAAACGAATATATTGCTGTGTCCGAACCGGATCTTTAACGCGATATTCAGCAATAAATCTTGAAACAGAAGAAGCCAGCCCGAAATCCGCAAAAGTAAAGACCGAAGCAAAAATACGAGAAACCACTTGGTACATGCCCAAACTTTCGCTATACGGAATGATAAAGGGTAAAATGAATACGTAGGCAAATGCAACAATTGCATAAATTATCATATAAAAAAAACCACCGGTAATTCGATGATATCCAATATCTTCCCATTTGTCAAGAGAAATGTTCGAATTTTGAGGTTCCTCTGAAGCCGACATTATAGTTCTCGAATAATTCATGAATATATAAGAAGAATACGCTTAGTTGAATCAAAGGATTATTAAAATGCGCGAAAAAAAGAACTTGGGAAAAATGAGTTTAGATGCCTTGGTCGAGCATCGCTTTCGCGACTTTTAAAAATCCGGCAGCATTCGCACCCAAAATATAGTCATCCTTGTGGCCGTATTTCTTTGCTTTGTCCATGCAGTTGTTGTGAATATTCACCATAATTTGTTTCAACTGGGCTTCAACTTCTTCTCGAGACCAGAACACACGCATCGAATTTTGAGTCATTTCCAAACCTGAAGTGGCAACACCACCAGCGTTTGCGGCTTTACCGGGTGCAATCAGAACACCGGCTGGAGTTAATATTTTCACAGCATCCGCGTGCGTGGGCATGTTGGCTCCTTCAACAATCGCAATACATTTATTTTTAATCAAATATTCAGCATCTTTGACTTCAATTTCATTTTGCGTGGCACATGGCATTGCAATATCTGCTTCAGCCTTCCACGGTCTTTGTCCGGGCCAATATTCGCAATTAAATTCTTCAGCGTATTCTTTGATTCTGCCACGTCGAACATTCTTTAATTCGAAGATATATTTGAGCTTGTCATCGGTAATTCCTTGGGGATCGTAAATAGAACCATCCGAATCCGAAAAGGTTAGGACCTTTGCGCCTAATTTTATAAGTTTCTCTGCTGCATATTGCGCAACGTTCCCGGAGCCAGAAATCGCGACTTTTTTATCTTTTAGTTCCATTTTTCTGCTCTTCAACATCTCTTCCAAGAAGAATACCGCACCATAACCCGTCGCTTCCGGTCTTATAAGCGATCCACCCCATTCAAGGGATTTGCCCGTAAGAACCCCTTCAACCCGGTTAACGATCTTTCGATACATACCGAACATATATCCAATTTCTCGACCACCAACACCAATATCACCCGCGGGGACATCTGTGTTCGGACCCACGTGTCTGTAAAGTTCCACCATGAACGCTTGACAAAATCTCATAACATCCATGTCGCTTTTCCCTTTAGGATCGAAATCAGCGCCTCCTTTTGCACCACCCATTGGTAATCCTGTCAAAGAGTTCTTGAAGATTTGTTCAAATCCTAAGAATTTAATGATTCCTAAATATACTGAAGGGTGAAATCTCAAACCTCCTTTATAAGGACCGATACAAGAGTTGAATTGGACTCGGTAACCTTTATTCAGATGAATTTCGCCGCTGTCATCCATCCAAGGGATTTTGAACATTATAATTCTTTCCGGTTCGGCGATTCTTTCTAGAATCTTAAATTTATAATATTGTTCATTGTTTTCAAGAACTGGCTCGAGAGATTCGAACACTTCTTTAACCGCTTGATGGAATTCGGGTTCGTGAGGGTTTCTTTCAACCACTCGGTCATAAATCGCTTGAATTCTTGCGTTTTTTATCATAAAATTCACTTGAAGATTGATATACATTATTGAAATGTATAATTATTATAGTACCTCGATATATTTGAAATTTATTTTGAATGAATATTCAAAAATATAACCGATAAAAATCAATTGACACCGTGGACATTCGAAAAAGTTTGATATGGATTTTGCTGATTTCAAAGAAAAATCGCTTAGATCTGCGGATGAACATTTGTTTCTAGCAATTTAACTTCAATTTTGGTTGAATATTCAGAGATTCCATTGAAAATATCCAAAATTAATAAACATTAAAATAAATAAGGGAAAATGGCTAACCCGCAAAATATCCACGTGCTAATCCGAACGTGGAAAACTCGGTTCACGGGATCTTTTTTTTGGGTTTTTTTTCATGTTTATGAAACAAGAAATTAATTTATGAAACGAGCAATTGGTCACATTCCATGATAAATTACGCACGCTGTTTGTATTCATGCGAGGAAATAAAGATGAAAAGCGATATAAAGAAAAAATACAAATGATTTTTAGCCCTCAAGCGTTAATTTAAATTCTTGATCATGATACCACAAAAAGCGCGTGTCCGTAAAGGCATCAAATCCGGCTAATGGCTGAATTTCATCATCTCTTTTTTTTGATCGGAGATTTGGAGATTCAAACGCTTCGAACACAATAGATAATTCATGATACCCGATGGAAAGAGTGGGATCAAGGGTTAATGAATATTCAATCTCAAAACAATCAATCGCATCGATTCTTTTTATCGATTTCATTTGCGCTTTAACGATTTTGAAATCAATTTTCGCATAAATTACAATATCAAACAAAGTAATTTTAGAATCTTTGACTTGAATTTTAAAATCAAGCGTTTCACTGGCTTTTGTTCGAATATCTTGGTTGCTCGCACTGATCTTCTTGCCCGGAAGAATGCTGATTTTGAATAGCGCATCTTTTATAATTGTTTCTTTATCGTAGCTCGTGATCCACTCGAACGGCTTGCTCTTTATCGCTTGAATTTGATGCTTAAATAACCATTTTGCATAGGGCTTGAACAGCGGATAAATGAACGAAAGCGGCCCCATCCTTTGAATTATTTTGGCCCAAAATCTCGCATCTTCTATCGTTACAGAATCAAACAAAATTGAAAGGGTCGCATATAAAAACAGACCGAGGATCGCCATAACCAAAATATAAACGATACCTCCGGTGTCCGTCCCAAATGTATTGATGAAAATATTTACCACCCCAATTTGGATGAGAAAATAGAAAAAGACCATCAGTATAGCGGCAACCAAAGCCGGTTTCCAGAGAAAATCTTTTGGAATTTTTACGCCGAGTATTTTAAAGCAAATTATAAGAATAATAATGCCGAATACAACCATTGCCAACGAGCTTAGACCAATAATAAATATAAATCGTAAAGAAATTCCGTAATTCATGGGATCATTTCCGATGTAATAATCGATCAAATATAATTCAGGCAAATTTCTTGCAAAAGCGAGAGCGAATATTGCGATTACAAGTGCGGACAGCCAAGGAATGATTACCGCTTGAGGCCGATTCACTCCGGCTATAATGTTATCAAATCTTGATGCAAAAGCACCGAACAGATAACCCGGTAATAATACAATTAAAATCGCAAGACCCAGCATAATCCATCGGGAACCGTAAAAGAAACTAATGATCTCTCTACCGAATAAGATAGTAAATGCGATATATGCAACCAAAAGGAAGAGCGGAAATTTCAACGAGATGAGCGTGTAATTTTCCATCAGTTTTTTGTTCTTCAAAGCAAAAGCCTCGGAAACCCCTTGCATAATCGGCCCAACCATATTGAAGAAATTGAATAATGGATTGATAAGGGACGTGAGCATATACAATGCAGAGATCTCGCTGGCGGTTAAAACACCGAGCAATTTACCTCCGGTAATGAGAAGAGTGCTTGTAAGGAGAGCGAATGCAAGATTCGCTAACGAAAACAGAAAATTGAATTTAAATAATTTCCAAAACAATCCATAACTCTCGCCCCATGCGAACATATCCGAAAGGGGGAAATCGGAACATTTCTTCATCGCCCAAATCGAAGTAAATAACATGATCACCTCAAAAACCATAAAAGAAAGGAGAGGACCCACCACCCCGAACAAAAGATAAGTGATAATGGCGCAAACATACATAAACATATCCGGAATCCAATATGCATACGCGGCGAGATCTTGGCGCTTATACCCTACGATATAAATGCTTGTATTAGAACGAAGCCTATCGGCAATTATCGTAATTATCAAGGTGAAATATGCTATTTGTTCCACCTCATTTTTCGGCTGAGTAAAATACAGCCAAATGGTAAATGCAATGATGGGAAAGCCGGTAACATAAAAATTATATTTACATGCCGCTTTCGCATAATATCTTGCTACCTTTTTATCACGAGCAAGATATTCGGAAAGATATTTGCTTCCGGCAGCCGTAAATCCTAAATACGCAAAGTAACGAAGCATTATCAACATCGTACCGATAACGGCGAGCAATTCGCTATCCGAAACACTCCCCCTTGCAATAATTATAATATAAATAGAATAGAATACCGATGAAAGCATTTCCAAAACCGAAGAGATCACACCGCCCTGCATCGTTCGCTGCGCGGAAGGTGTTTTCCAAAATTTGGAATTCTCATCCAATTTATCCAATTCATCAATTATTGAAGTACAATCGCTTGTTTCATTAGCAACCTTCGATTGTTTGTTTTCTCTCTCCATATAATTCGAGAATTATAACATGCAAAAAAAACCCTTTGATAACTTTTCAAAAAAAAAGGGAATTGCGAAATGCGAACTGGGATTTTGAAAAACGAACATGGCTTGCGAACGCGGAGTGCGAACGCGGAGTGCGAAAATGGATTGGAATTAGGGGCTTGCGAACGCGGAGTGCGAAAGATGACTGCGAAAATGGATTGGAATTAGTGGCTTGCGAACGCGGAGTGCGAACGATGACTGCGAAAATGG
>CAZUTM010000116.1:0-6830 GCA_964623665.1 uncultured archaeon | reverse complement strand
GGATTGGAATTAGTGGCTTGCGAACGCGGAGTGCGAACGATGACTGCGAAAATGGATTGGAATTAGTGGCTTGCGAACGCGGACTTCAAAAAATGGAATAAAAATTAAAAATTAAAAATTAAAAATTAAAAATTAACAATCGAATTATAGATAATCAGGATAATCAATTGCATCCTCGAACGGTTCCTTCTCCAGAATTCTGCCGAATAATTGAACAAACGAATGTGCAAATTGAATCGGTGCGGGAACTTGAACTGGTTGGAAACTCGGGTAAGCTAACCCCAAATATGTAAGACATAATGAAATATCCTCGATAGCCATTGATGATTTGTTATCAAGAATCTTATAATACACCGGGTTGGTCGATCCGAAATCCGGTTCATTCGATAAAATAATAAACTCCGACGGATCAAAGAGTTCATTATTAATTATTGGAGTAATCTTCGAATTCTTATATCCATCCTCCGATTTCACAAAGACTCTGTATTGATACCGCTTTTTGATCACAATGTAAACAACTTCAATTGAATTTTCTTTTCCGAACCGAGTAAGTGTTTCAATATCTTCTGTCTTTAAATTATCATCTCCAAGTCCGCCATAATCTTGTCTGATTACGATCATTCTTTTAATCTTTGAATCCATAAGCGGAAATTCCGGATTTTCGATTTTGTTTTTTATTGAATTTAATATTCCCATAAAATTCGGAATCGCATCTTTTTGATTATCGGGGCAAGTAGCATGGGCGCCGGTCAAATATCTTCCTTTCCCATCAAAAGCTACGGCTCCAAAAAGTAATGTGGGATTATCGGAAAATTTTGCTTGGTAACTATCAATACCCAAAATGACGGTATCAGAATATTTGGATCCGAGAGTCCATATCGTTGAATTCAACCTTGCTGCAATATCGATTATCGATTTCGAAATAATCTCTCGAAAAGTGTATTGAAGTTCATCGATAGATTCAGCTTTCTTGTATTTCAAGGTTCGCTCAAACCGTTTCTTTCGATTGTAGACTTCAGTCTTAATATTTCTACACACTAAATGAATATGCGGTTTGGCTAACCCCAACAGGATTTTTTCTTTCGAATATTTGATATAATTATCATCATAGAAATAACTGCATGTGAAATAGAAATCGCCGTTTGTGGGCAATGCATCGATCGAATCCATATATCGCTTTGAGTACGTGACATCCTTAGTTTCTTTCATCCGGATTTTGTTCGCGGATTTAGGGAGTTTTAATCCCACTTTTTCTGCCATTCTTAACAACGCAGCATAAAAATCATCCCAAATCTCCTCTGTTTGTTTAGTAACAAGCGCATAGATAGTTCTTAGAGGATTATGTTCTTCGATTTTACTCTTTTCCATGATAGAGGCGATATAGGATAAATCATATTTGAAATCGTGAGTTCCTGATGCCGTTTCAATCCTTAAAGATTCCGTTTGGGGGATCAAAGGCTTTACTTGAACACTTTCCTTAAGGATTTCGATATTATGAGGCTTTAAAATTTCGTTAAATTGGTCAATATAGCGGTAGATTGCTTCAAGTCGATCTTTGGGATTTTTATTTTTAATTTTTTCGATCTCTTCTTGATGCTTGGAATTCATATCAAGATCAAAGGAGTAATCCACGATATTGACCAACTCCGGAAGATGATACACGGGGTTGTTGAACTTGCTCACAAGAATCAAAAATTGATCTTTATCAAACACGGACAAATTATATTTTTTTTTGAAATAATCAATATAGGTTACAAAGCCATCTTCAACGGAAAATCCATCTTTAGGAGTCTTGTCCAAAGAAAATTGCTCGATTACATATTCATACCCATTATTTTTCGCTCTCACTCGAAATCCTTGATAATACTCCTGCATCTCTGCCAATTCTTCCGGAGTAAGACTCTTTAAAGGTTTCTTATACACAATGGCTGCGTGTCGATTAAATTCCTCAAGCAATGTGCGTTCTTGGTCAGCTTGATAGATTAAGTCAAATACAATGTATTTATTATTGTTAAACGAAGTTAAACTGAATTTAAACCCTTCCCGAATCGAAATCTGGTAGTTTTGGGAAATTTGACCCGGGCAAATGTTATTTTTGTTAATATAGTAGCTTTTATCGGCTACGAGACCTTGATTTTTCAAAGGTTCTTTTATTAAATACCGAATATAATTGTAGAGAAAGCTTTCATCCGTAATGTCTTTCATTTTGCGCTCATCTAATAATTTGAAATGAACATTTATGGATTTCGGATTAGGATCCGAACGCTCTCCCTCTAGCCTTACATCTTTCAACTCTTCGGTTCGATTTAAACAGAAAATGTTTTCGGAAAACGAAAAACAACGTATGCCTTGTCGTTTAAGGATACGTGATGCTCGAACCGCCAATTTCGCCTTTTCATTTTCATCCTCAACGATAGGATCAAATACTAACTCGTATTTCGAAAATAATAAATTTTCATCAGAAAATTTTAAACGGAAAACATTGGTCGCGTAAATTTGCTCTTGGTTTTGGTCCGCCATGGTCTCTTGTGCATTCATGCATTATTCCTCTGAATCTTGATTTCACTCGCTCCAAGCAAGTATAACAAATAAATAAATTAAAAAATGGTTTTATATATTTCGATCTTGTTTTCCACACGTGCAACCGATTACAAATTACCCACTTGAATTGATTAATGGAGAACAAGGTAAATGGAAGTACCGATTATGCTAAGGGTAGCGAAAATGAAGATATTTAATCCGGTTGGCCAAATATACCTTTCACTCCATCTTTTATCCACCACCATAAACCACAAATAAAGAACAGGAATCGTGTAAACAATCATTTGGAGTGCTTCAATAATTGAGAGCGTTGGAAGCCCCCAATTATACAAGAGAATTCCAACTGTCGCCATCGGAAAATGCATTGTGAGTCTTTCGACTATCAACCACCCTTTATTCTTTTTCCAATACGTTCTTTTTTTGAATTTCACGAAGAACAAACTATCCCACCCCATAATACTCACGATCACAACGGGTAATGCGCTTATAATTATAAAATTCATCAACATGTTCTTGTAATCGAACAAAATTACCAAACCTGTAAAATAAGCCAACATCCGGCTCAAATAATGCCGTCGGAATTCCAATTCCTCTTTCAACTTAAATTCAACGAGCCAGAGCCTCAATATTAAATAAAGACTGCCAAGGAGAAAATTAAAAATTACTGCATCCATGATAAATAGAAATATGCTCCAGATAAAATAAACCTACCGCTCGATAGCGGCAACGAATAAATAGCCACCTTTCTTAACGAGAATATGAGCAAAGATTATCGAATAAGGGTATGCATGACATGCAAATCGTATATGATCTTAAAAGAAACGTATGAAAATAAAAAACGGGTTGAAATATTCAATCTCAGACACAAAGATCACACCATAATTAACTCGAATTATTCAGAACTTCACAACCTCGAATGCGGAAAGTTCGTGTGCGAAGATGATGATCCGAAGACCCCTTTGAAATTCGAAAAATGATCTTTTTTCTCTGATTTTCATTCATTTCTTTCCAATCTTGGAATCGGGAGCGATTTAGGAACCATTCGAGTATTTATACCTTTGGCTTCTATTTCATTTGACGAACTTCTAAAAACAATGCAGTGTTCCTTTGCCTCAAGCAATTTCTTGAAGCTCACGGCGGCTAAGGAATTTCTTTTGTTAATCGGAAGAATCGTGCGGAGAGATTGAAAAAATGCATTTGCGACAATTGAAGCCAATGGTAGAAACCTTTTTTTAGGTTCCAAACGAACTTTACTTGTACTTGTGTACGTTTATTTCTATTGATAGTAAAAGAAACACGAGTTGAAAACAAATGGAGTACAATACAGTAGAAGAAAAGGATGTCGAATTCTTCGAGTCAGTCGTTGGTAAACGCTTCGTTTCCACTAATTCTGCGGTTAGATCTGCCTATCTCGCAAAAAGCGTTATGGGGCTTGAATCTACTATTGCGGAAGTGATCGTTAGACCCAGATATACCGAAGAAGTCCGAAAAATCCTTGTTTGGTGCAGTAGTCGCAAAATCCCAGTATCTCCGATTTCCGCGGGGTTATCTGGTGGATTTGCTTGCCCCTTAATTAAGCCTTCGGGAGTGCTTCTCGATCTTCAAAGAATGGATCGCATCATCGAAATCGACGAAGACAACCGATATGCAATCATCGAACCTGGAGTCACAAATGGAAAATTATGGGCCTATATGGAAAAATACCATCCGGACTTTTGCCCGCCCGTTGCCGATGGTGCGCCGCCCGCGGCTACCGTGCTAGGTGATGGGATTGATCGTGGATTCTCATTAGTTACAAGCTCGATGGGACCCCAAGGAGAAATCTTTATGGGTGCTGAATTGTGTGTACCGGCCGGAGATATCCTTTACTATGGATCATGGGCGTTGAACGGAACCAAACCGTTTTATCGATGGGGCCTCGGACCCGAATTATTCTCCACGCTAATGGGTTCCCAAGGAACCATGGGTGTTGTTACCAAAGGTGTTGTCAAAATCTTCCCGCACCCGAAATTCAAAACGGTCAAAGCATATGCAATGAGCAACCCATACGACATGCAAAATCTCACGCTCGAATTGGGTAAAAAAGAATTCGGAATTGCACATAACACCGTCATGGTTCAAGGTGGAAATTGGCCCTTAATTATGACACGATTCCCGAAAGACAAAATCCCGGATGAATACTCCTATTACGAAAAAATCGGAATTCCGCCTTGGTGGATGAATTGGGAAACATGGGCACAATCTCAAGAAGAATTGGATTTCGCATTGAAACAAATTGACATCGAAGCGGAAAAATTCAAGAAAAACCCGAAATGCAAAGACCCGGACAGCATCAAAGAATGGAAATTACACCCGAAACAAATCGCATCTCGACTCAAGAAACCGAACAAAATTGCAATCCCATACTCATTCTATGAAGCAGGCTTCTTATTCATTACATTCTATACCCCATGGAATGAATGTGCGGAATTTGCAGAATATTATAATTCGATTCTAAAGAAATATGGATTCCCAGAAGTTATGTGGATTGCCTCTATCGAAAGATGCAGACAAGCAATTTGCATGCCTATCGTATGCTTTGATTCAAGTGAACCTGATGATTTTGTTCGAGTCCAAGATATGAATAGAGAAACCACCGAATATTGTATCAAGAAAGGCTGGATCAATTATCGACCGGACTCCTATGTCCACTCACCAATAACCTATTCTAAAGCCGGAACTTATCTTAAATACCTACGAAAGGTAAAAGAAATGTTCGATCCGAACTACATCATGCACCCGGGTCGATTGATGTTGCCGTGAGCAAGAGAAAAATGGAGGAATAACACATGGAAAAATTAAAAGAATTAAAGAAAGACATCTATCGATGTATTCACTGCAAAGCATGCAGATTCGCCTATTCGGGAGAACCGAGCAGAAAAGGAATTGGTGAATATAAAGGTATCTTGTATGAAGGAATGTTGGATGCTTGCCCCTCCGGAATTGAATATGGATGGGAATCCAGATGGAATGCCGGAAGAATTTGGATCGCAAGATCTGTCCTCGAAGGCGATTTACAACTAACAGAAGAAGTCCGAGATGAAATCATGCCATGTATCACTTGCGGTATGTGCGCATCTCAATGTGAAAACAAAGTGCCGACCGTCGAAGTCATGGAAGCATTACGTGCCGCAATCTATGAAGCGGGTGTTGGGTTAATCCCAAAACACCAATTGATTCGAAATCTGGCGGAAAAGAACAACAACCCATACGGTGGCGCAGCAGCAGAACGATGCAAATGGATCCAAGACCTAGGTGCAGAATTTAAAGATTATATCAACAACCCCAAAGCGGATGTAGCATATTTTGTCGGTTGCACCGCTGCATACAGAAAGCAACCCATCGCAATCTCCACAATTCGAGTCATGAAAAAATTGGGGGTCAATTTCACCATCTTAACCGATGAAGTATGTTGTGGATCCCCGTTCTTCAGAACCGGTCAACGGGATATGGCATTAAAATTGGCAAAACAGAACCTTGAAATATTCAACAAATATAAAACCGTGATCTTCTCATGCGCGGGTTGTTATAGAACCATGTCTGTAGATTATAAAAATGAATTCGGTGAAGATAAGGTAAAATACCACACCATCCATGCGGTCCAATGGATCACAGAACAACTGAAAGCGGGTAAAATCAAATTAAAAGAAAAACCGGAATTCAAAGACCTTGCAGTTACCTATCATGACCCCTGCCACCTTGGAAGACACATCGGATTGGAAATACAAAAAGATCTTATCAAAAAATCCAAGAACCTTTTCATGGATAGCAGAAAGATCGACCAAGAAATCGAAAAATGGTTCCAAATCCCCAGAGATTTAATCTCATACATACCAGGAATTAAATTCAGAGAAATGTACAGAAATCGAATGGACTCATTCTGCTGCGGCGCCGGTGGAGGTGTTCGATCCGGATTCTCCGATTTCTCACTCAAGACATCCGCATTGAGATTGGATGAAGCGGAAGCCGTAGGTGCAAAAGCCATTCTGACCTCTTGTCCATTCTGTGTGACAAACCTAAGAGATGCCGCAGAGAAGTTCGGATATGATATAAAGGTCTATGAAATCTTAGAACTGGTAAATGAAATGTTTCAATAAACGAATTCCAATCAATTAATAACCAAATATTTTTTCTCCTCTCTCTTTTTCTATAGAATTTAGCCGCTATCATATTAGAAAGAATTGAGGTGTCTCTTTTCAAGAAAAACTTCGGGAAATGTCCCTTGTTTCTTGATAAATATATGGAATTTC
>CAZUTM010000115.1:12194-15196 GCA_964623665.1 uncultured archaeon | reverse complement strand
GTTGTGTGAATATAAGTATAAGCTTCTTCTCATCATTGATTATAAAAACGAAATTCACCCATATATCGTTTTTTATTAAATCCTAAAGGTGTTGAAAAGAAGAGAAAAATAGAAAAGGAATAAAAATCAATCAATTTCAGCGATTGAGGATGCTTGCGCACACCTTGATGAAGTTGATTGTTGAAAATCCGGGGCTATATATGGTTTTGGGGGAAGTGGGCGCCGGAAAAACCACTTTATGTCTCACCATTGCCCAAGAGATACTGAAAACCGAAAATAAAAAGGTAATATTTGCTTATACTCGTGAAAATACTGCCGAACTCATACATCGTTTGATATTTAGTCCAATCACGGAAGCATCTTCAATGATTTCGATCTTATGTTCGTCTTTTGATAATTTATTGACCGAAATACTTCAATTCGAAACCTATATCGCAAACGAGCTGCGATTCTTCAAAAAATGCGATTATGGAATGATTGTTATCGATAATTTATTTGAACACTACATGGTGGAAATCGGAGCGGAAATGAAAAACACTCAGTTAAATAATAAAATGAACCTTATTCTCGCGTCGTTGGATTCCATAGCGGGAACCTATCATATTCCTGTTCTATTAACCAATATTCCGAAAAGCGGGCAGAAAATGGAACAAGAAGGCGGTAAGAAATATCACGAGTTAGACATTTCCGGGTTTTACGGCGGCTCGCTTACCGAATATTGGATTTCCAACATCATTAAACTCGAAAGGACGGGGTTTCACGGGACAAGAAAAATAAAAATATTCAAGGAATGCGATGCCTATTATCAAGAATTCATTGCCAAATTGGAAAATACTGGCTTTATTTGATTTCTTCAAAGCAAAAACAATAAATTTCTATGTTGATTTTTTTCTTTAGCATGGAATGGGAAAATCTGGTGAAAACACTTTCGGAAACTCAAGAAGGCTCCGCAAAATTTTTGAGTTTTCCTTTAAGTAAAAGGGTTAACAAAGAGAACGAGTCGCTCGTGGCGATCACCCCCGCTAAGGATATGCCGGTGTTTTATAACCCTCAAATGATTATCAATCGAGATTTTTCCATTTTGTTTACGGAAGCGTATATAAAAAAGAATTTCGCAAATCAAAGGGTCTCATTTTTTGATATTATGGCGGCCTCCGGAATACGGTCTATCCGAATGGCTTTGGAGATGCCGGAGTTACGAATTGTGATGAACGATTTGAATCCGATGGCCTTAAGGCTCATACGAAAAAATATGGAATTGAATGGACTGTCCGAACAAAGAAATCGAATAGAGTTGGTTCAAAAAGAAGCGAATCGATTTTTATTTGAAAAAAGCATGGAAAGAGATTATGGAACGATTATTGATGTGGATCCATTCGGGACGCCCAATATCTTCGTTGAAAATTCTATCAAAGCACTTCAACGCGGAGGTCTGTTATGTGTGACCGCGACGGACACTGCAGTGCTATTTGGAGTAAAAAAAAATGCGTGTGTCAGAAAATATGGAATTGAATCGTTGAAGAATGGCTTTTTCAAAGAAATCGGGATGCGGATTCTCATAAGCTTCATTGCAAGATTTGCTCACATGCATGATTTATATATCACCCCCCAATTTTCGCTTTCTCAAGAGCATTTTATTCGAATATTTATTTCATTTGGAAAGTCGGAAGGAGAAATTAAGAAAAATTTAGATGAGTTTGGATTTATAACGTCTTGTGATGATTGCTTCTATTATCAATACGTGAAGGGATCGAATTCAAGGATGATGGATCTCCCCAGAACTTGTCCGGTCTGTTCTTCAAAATTAAAAATCGTGGGCCCGCTTTGGCTAGGAAACCTCCACAATCCCGAAATGTGTGGAGAATTGCAACAATTGATAGGATTGAAAGATAAAAATCAATTTCCTTTACTTGATGTTGTTAAGAAGATTGCTTGTCTCGCGCCGGTGGAAGATGAACTCGGTTTAGGAATCGGGTATTACAACATTCATCAAATCTGCGATAAATTTAAATTAAATATTATGAAATATTCAAATCTTAAATCCCAGATTGAAGATCGTGGCTATCGTTTCAGCAGAACCTATATCGATGACAAATGTATCAGAACCGATATGCCCGCAAAAGAATTGATTGAAGTTCTACAAAAATCAAATTTAGAACAAAAATAAAAAAAATCAACGATAAACAGTTCAATATTGAATGAATAAGAGGGAAAAATATGAAAAAAAAAGTGGGTAATACATGGTTAAAAAAAAATCGAAACGATATCTATTATAAGAAGGCAAAACAGCAGAATTACCGGGCTAGATCTATCTTTAAATTGGAGCAATTGGATAAAAAATTCAATTTATTCAGGATTCGAGGCAAACCCGCAACGAGAATATTAGATATCGGATGTGCACCGGGTAGTTGGCTCCAATGGCTGAGCAAAAAGATACTTCCTGTCCAAGAAATCGAGAACGTCCCGAAAAAATCAGAAAAAAAATCAACAATCGTAAAACAAAACCCCGCACCGAATACCGAAGTGCCCGACAAAAAAATCAGCCTTCAAAAAGACATTTCTACAATTCTGCCAAAAAAATTGCTCGTAGGCGTTGATTTAACAACCATAAAGCCAATTGAAGGAGTTAATTTTCACAGAGGAAATATATTGGATGATAAGTTTATCGAAGAATTAACTCAATTATATCCCCACAAGTTTCAAATCATCATTTCTGATGCCGCCTTTAAAACCATCGGAAATCAAGACACAGATCATGCCCGGCAAATCGGGCTTGCTGAAAGAGTCATCTCCATCGCAGAAAAACTTCTTATAGAAGGAGGAAATTGCTTAATTAAAATATTCGAGGGGGTTGACGCACAAACGTTTTTGGAAGATAACCAAGCCAAATTTGAAATGGTGAAATTATCGAAACCGGATGCATCGAGAAAGGAGAGTAAAGAAATCTATTTTGTTGGAAAAGGGTTTAAATTTTGAAAGAGATTGAAGGGAAATGAACGAAA
>CAZUTM010000115.1:0-12094 GCA_964623665.1 uncultured archaeon | reverse complement strand
ATAAAAGAGATTGAAGGGAAATGAACGAAAATAAAAGAGATTGAAGGGAAATGAACGAAAATAAAAGAGATTGAAGGGAAATGAATCCTAGCTCATTACGTTTCATCGATTTCTATCTCTTCTACTTCTTCCTCATCTTCCGCAGCAGCTTGATCTTTATCTGATTTTTTCTTTAAATCTTCATAGCGATATTTAAAGGGATTTTCGAATTTATCTCCCTTAAAATCTGTTTGGATCCATCCATTAAGATATTCACAATTAATGGGATTATATGTATCTTGATCTAAATTACACTTTTTAAGGTCGGGACATAACATACAAGGAAGATTATTAAACTCATTAAATGCAATATAATCTCCTTCATTGGCCTTCACTTTAATGGGAATTTCATTATAGTAGATATATTTTTTATATTTTACATCCTCCATTTCATTCTTTATAATCACTTTCTCTTTCGCTTCCAACCGTTTTAACGATTTTGATAATTCGACTTCAGATATTTGTAAATCTGTGAGAAAATTCTCGTATAATCTCCTTCTATGTTTTTTTATATATTCAATAATCATCTTATCTACTTCAGAGTAATTTCTCTTCTTTTTTCCGGAAGATTTTTTCGAGTCCGATTCTAAATCATGAAAACTTAATATCTCTTCTTCGATTTTTTTCTTTTCTTCCTCAATTTTCCTTTTTTCGGTTTGCTTTTCTGTATTTTTTTTATTTGAAGTTGGTTTTATTTGCGATTTTTCTTTATTATCTGATGATTTATCATCAAGTTCTTCCACTAATGCTTCTTCATCGTCGTCTTCAGATTTTGTGGACTTTTTACTTGATTTGGTTGTCTTTTTCGGCGGCGGAGCTTTCGATTTTGAACTGGATTTCTTTGATTTTGATGTTTTCTTTGTGTGTTCTTGTTCTTCGATTTGTTCTTCATCACTCTCTTCATATTCTTCGGTTTGTTCCTCTTCTTCTCGTTCTGTTATTTTAGGTTTTCCTTTATTAGAAGTGGTTTTCTTGGCAGATGTGGTTTTTTTTACAGAGGTAGTTTTTTTTCCCGAGGCACTTGATTTCTTAGCTTTTTTCGCCATCGTTTATTTAAATACATGCTAATATTTGAGGTTTATGTTTTCGGGTTCAAAAATACCCCTATTTAAAATTTTCGCTTCAGTATAAGTGCCAAACTTCTTAACTTTGAAACGCCGTGATAATAATATGAAAATTCTCAAAGATCTCGGGATTACAAAATCTACCATTGAGTTCCTTAAGCAAGAAGGCTTTGATTCATATCGCAAAATCGCTATCTTGAATTTAGAACAACTCAATGAGATTTTTAGCAGAGAACCGATTCACATAACGAGAATTTCAGAAGAGGTACAAAATATTGATAAATCATTATTGACCACTCGAAATACAAATCATCAGTTATCAGGGAACCCGATATCCACCGGTATCGCCTCTTTAGATCAAATCTTGATGGGAGGTCTCTATCCTCATAATTCATATTTATTTTACGGAGAGTTTAAAACGGGAAAATCCCAGATTGCTCATCAACTTATAATTACCGCCTTGAGGACGCCTCCTAAAAGAAAGAGTGATAGAATCATCTTCATTGACACAGAAGGCACGTTTCGACCGGAGCGAATAAACGATATTTGCGAACCCGAAGATTTAAACTCGCTAGAATTAATGGAAAAAGTGAAAGTCTTTAAATTATCAAAGATTGATGATTTTCTCCTTATATTACCAAGTATAGAAACCATCTGCGCGGATAATAACGTGAAATTGATCATAGTTGATTCTCTTATGCATCATTTTCGAATGGAACTGGGAGATGATAAAAAACAATATCATGAAATCCTCAAGATTCTTAAAACCGTTCTCAAAGACTTGAAATCTCTTTCAAAACAATATTCTTTCCCTATATATTACACTTCTCCTATTGCAAGTTCTAATAAAGAGATGTATTACTCCGTTCGGCCAATATTACCTAATATTTTAAGTTATTACATCGATCATTGGATCCTCTTGTCAATTAACGAGCAAATTCCGGATGTAGAAGACCATGTTGTAAGAAATGCAGTAATCGTGAAAAGCGTAGTTTTACCGGAGAAATCCGCTGAATTCATCATAACCAAAGAAGGTGTTAAGGATTATTGTTAAAGTTTTTGACCTTTTAATTTTCCTTCATAAAAGTCGCAATTTAATCAAATAAACTTTTCGATTTTCTTGAGATATTGAATACTTTTCTCTGCAATTTCATCCGGCATAATAGCCGTAGAGAAGGGTTCGACTGAAAGCCACCCTTTATATTGAATCTCTTTGAGCGACCGAAGAATCGGATTAAAATCTAACGAGCCCATTCCGGGTCCTAATTCATTCGGATCGTTGAGATGGAAATATACAAATTTATTTTTCATCTGTTTTATTATCTCGGCGGGTTCTTTTCCTTCTCTGATGAGTGCAGAGGTATCGAGCATTAATGTGAATGAAGGGTGGTTAACCTTCTCAATAATTTCGAGGGAATCTTGTATGGTGCCTCCGAAATTGGTTATTTGAGGGCCCAAGGGTTCGAACGCAATTTTTATTTCGTATTGTTTAGCGATTTCCGACATTTCTTGGAAAAACGCAATTGCTCTCTCATATTCTTTATTTCGATGTTCGAAACCCAGTTGTCGTTGTTTCGGACTTCCGAAAATAAGATATTGGGTTTCCAATAAATGCCCAAATTCAATCAATTTTTTAAAGAAATCTCTTGTATTATTATATACTTCATCTAATATAGATGTAATAGACAAATTTTTGGGTGAACCCAATAACCAATGAATTGCAGAAACGTTAAGACCAGAATTGGTAATTTCAGTTCGATATTTTAGGATCTCTTGATAATATATTGTTCTAATATCATGTGCAAAAATAAACGGAGCAAGTTCGATCCCATCGTATCCCAAATTAAAAAGGAAAGAACTTAATTTGTCTAAAGGCCAATTTTTAAAGAGCTCTTGGCAAAAAGAAAATTTAAAATTAGTCAAAATGTCAACTCCATAATTATTATACGAGTAAAAGTTTTTCAAGGGTCTTTCTAAACTTATTCAATTTTTCTTCGATAACATCTTCATCGGTATCTCGAATTTTATATTTTTCACGATCCTCATTGATGGGTTCGATTAGTCCGATGAGAGGATTTTCCATGATGGCTATGATTTTTGTCATTTCGTTTGAGGAGATTTCATATTCGGAGTTTTTAATTTTCTTGAACAATTGTTTTATCGAAATCGGCTTTTCCTCTTCTTTAATCATCCGAAACACAGTGATCGCATTTTCAATTAAAAATGTTTTCTCTTTTCTTCGCTGAATTATTTGTTCAATATGGGTTTTCGAAATTAATCCGTAATTTTCAAAAAGCGACGAAAAATCCGAATGACGAAATGCATGTTTGAAATGTTGCTTGAAGAGATAAATAAAATCAGTAACTTTGATGATACAGACCTTTCTATCTTTAAGGAAAGTTAAGAGATGATCTACTTCATTTTTATCGAATTTATAATCAAACTCTTCTGGAGGCTCGTAATTTTCCCCAGGACCATCAATTTGATAGTCCGGCACTATAATTAAAATATGTTGGGGCTTGTATTTGGCGTTCAATGACCCGAAAATCCTGAGAATTTCTCGGTCAAAGTCCATTGAAAGAACTAATATCTGAAAATCGATTTGGGAATAAGTCGACTTTGCAAGAAAATAATTATCTTTCGGTGGAATTTTGATATCCCAAGCGATAGTTATCTCAAAATCAAAGATCTCGAAGATATGTTGAACGACGCGGCGAATATTTTCGAATGCAGGGACATACAAAGAACAATCGAATAAAGTTTCCGGTAATAACACTTCCGGAGGCAAATGATCGATTGGTCCCATCGCATCCATCCATAAATTCAATTCTTCTTTACCGATCTTTGAGGAAACCTTTTGATAAAAATTTGGAACACGACTCTCTAATACATCAAGTAAAATCTGGCTTCCGAGAATATAATCGCTCAATTCTGCCCGTCCATATTCGTCCATTGGGGCTCCTTCATCGTTTGTTTTTGAATTTTTTTCAGTTTCATTTTTCTTTTCGGATTCTTGAAGCGCGCGGTCAAAAAAGCCTTTCACGTGCAATCCGATGTCTTCGGTAGCTTTGGGTTCGTAATGAGCAAGAACAAACACTAAATCTGCAATAATAAATACGCGAATATGTAACCGGTTCTTTTCATCAACATCAACGGCCATTGAATAATCCGCGTCTCTTCTTCCAAAATGCTCGAATCCACCAAGATCCTTAAATTTTAAGGCTTGCATGACTGAAATAAATTCGCTGAGAAATTCTTTTCGGAAGGTAAACGAAATTTGTCTGCGAAATCGCACTCGCTCTTTTTCATTTTCACTTTTTTCTTTGTCCTTGTCCTTTTCTTTTCCTTTCTCTTTTTTATTTTTTTCTTCTATTTCCTTATCTAAATCTTTCTCTGCATCTTTTGCCTTTTCTTTTCCTTTTTTAATTGATTTTGCCCATTTCACGGTGTTAAGCGTAAGCATTTTTACACTTTCCATTATTTTTTCACCGCGGCTTTTATCCCGGACTCGAATAATTGGGTCTTTGTTTTTAAAGATAAAATCAAAAGCGGGATTGCGCGCCTCGTTTTCTGAATAAATCAAATCTTTGATTATATCAGATTTTACTTTCCATTTCTTTAACATCTTGTTAAAACCTCCCCAAAAACCGAGTAAGAATAAAAAATTATGTAATTATACGGGCAAAAAGCCTTCAAAATATCGAAAGATGTATAATACTATAAATACAATAACCAGAATCGGAATCATCCATAAAATAAAATTAAATTGAGCTTTCCAACTCATACGATTCCAATAATTCATCGATTTTTCCATGGATTTTTGTTGACATGTAATAAACGCATTGAAATCTTCTTGAATTTTCTTATTCCTCGCTTCCCATGCTTCTTTACGCTCTTGTTCTTTCTGTTTCATTTCTTCTTTCATCTTCTCTAACTTCTCATCCCACTCTTGCTTTCGCTTCGCAAAGAAATCATTTACTTTTTGCGAATTCTCTTTAAATTTATCATTATTTTTTTTGGATTGTTCGACCAAATCGGTGCGCATCTTCTCAAAGGTTTGATTTACCGAACCCACAAATTTTTTCCAATTATCCTCAAAGCTTTTTGGATCCAGACTAAATAAAGATGATTTCTGGGTGTCTTGCTTCTCTTGGGATATCGGAACAAATCTGATCGTGTTGGGTTGATTTGATTGTGAATTCGATTGCTCATTAAGATTTTGAGGTTGAGTATGTGGAGGTAATTCTTTATGATCTGCTTGAGAAATCTGATCGGATTGGGATTCTGTCTTCTTTGTTGGCAACCCAAAAAGCGTTGCAAAACCATCGGAGATCTGCTTAAAGCCTTTCTTAAAATTCTCGTTCATTTTCTCAAACGGGTTTTCTTTCTTTTTTTCGCTCATGAATAAATAAAACGAAAATGGAAATAAATAGTTGTTGGGTGGGAGAATTCAAGATTCTATTTTTGTAGAGGTTTGAATTCCCGTTCACATATTTGACATTTACCCACAAAGGATGCTTGTGTCTTTAGACAAATCTCGTGGTACAGCGTGCCGCACGTGCATTGATAAATTTTTCCCGAATAATTTAAAAATTCTCCATCTCCCAAAGCGCATTTTCTCGTATTGAATTCAGAATCCCATTTTACCTCTTTTATATTTTTCAAATTCATTTGTGATATCTCTTTTTCAAGAAATTCTGCTTGTTCTGAATCCTCATTTCCATTTTCGCCGTTGGTGTCTTCAAAATCTTCGGGCTTCCAGTTTTCGTACGTTTGGTCTTTGGGTGGTTCTATTTTCTCTTCTCCGATTTTTATGGCGCTGTGTGATTGATATAAAATTTCTTCGGGTTCGGGCAATGGATTTTGATTTTCTTTTTTAAACATGGGTGTATATTTTGGCCGAAAGGTGTTTGCTTCTGTAGATTTCAGCCAATCTTCGGCTGTTTTGGTAACTTTCGGTTCTATTTTAGGTTGCTTTTTGAAAGGTTCAACGAACATATTTGAATAATTATAATCATTGGGATTCTTTTTTGTTTTGTTTGATGAACGGGCAGCCTGTTGTGGTTTGTTTTGGTCTTCTGCTTCAAGCTCCGGCATCAGATCTTCCCATCCTGCCGAAATATATGCTGCTTTTTTTTGTGTCAATTCATCGATGAGCAATGGATTCTCTTGCGCAATAATATTCAGCGCTTCGGCTGCTTGCTTTCTCAATTTGCCGGAACGCTTTTCCATTAGATTCTGAAGTTTGTCCAGAATCTCCGAAATGGTGGATAAAGAATTTTTATAGCAATATCTATTGAATTTTTCTACCAGTTCACGAACCTCTTCAAGGTCCCATGAATCTTCTATCTTTACCGCTCGCACCATTGCTATTCGAAATAAATAAAGCGAATTATTCAATAAAAGCTTATTGGCGTCTTAGTTCTTTGCATGCAGAATCGATTCTCTTGAATAATTCTTCTATTTTCTCTTTGATAACGGAGCAATAGGCTACGCGAATTCCGTTCAGATTTTCTGTTGCGTTCACAAAAGGAATTACTCCAACCTTATACTTTTTGCATAAAAGATCGGCGAGATCAGTGGCCGAAATGTTATTCAAGTTAAGAAATAGGAAGAACCCTCCTCCGGCCGGATCCAAAGAGATATTCGGATTATCAATCCGTTTGAGACACTCTAAACTCATGCGATATCGTTCTGCTAAAATATCGATGATTTTTTTTCGATTTTGAACCAAATTATCAAAGCCTTTTGAGAGTATCGATACCAAAATTTCTTGGCAAACGTGATTACAATTACTAATCGTTTGTCGAATCATCGCTTCCAATTTATTTTCCCATTCCTTTTTGAATAATGGAAGTTCGGATTCTGAAATCCAAGATGGGTGAATTCCTAATGTAATGGCAGCGATTCTGGCACCGTACATTAACATTTCTTTCGAGGATCCGTCCAATTTTACCGGAATAATCATCGGGTGAAGATTGAACACTTCATAAAAAATAGAATGCTTAAGGCGATCGGACTCGTAAACGAACCCCTCATAAGCATCATCACAAAATATAATAACCGGTTTTTTAACCTCTTCGCAAAAATCATACATCATTTTTTTAATATCAATAATTTCTTGGTGGGTTGGAGAATATCCTGTAGGATTATTCGGAAAATTCAAAATCATTACCACTTTGTCTTGAACCTTCAAGATGTCATACATGGCTTGTTTTAACGCTTCGTGATTGAACCTTCCATCCTTAAAAAATTCAAAATTCAAAATTGTACAGCGGTTTTGTCCGCAGATTATTGCATCATAATTCTCCCAACGTTTATTTGGCGAGATGATATGATTTCCAGGATCCAAAAACATCTTACAAGCCAAATGAATCCCATGAGTCACCCCGGAACAGATGATCGGCGTCGTGATATATTGTTTTGATATATTGCAAGATGGATTATTCGATTTAAAGAGAATCCATTGTTGCCATAGATTTCGGAGCGAATCAACCCCCGTAACGGGTGCATAAGTGACAAGAGTCGAAGGAGGAAGAGAAATATACTCTCTTATTTCCGGCAAATAGTAGGTCGTCATCGTGTGTCCCAAACGTTCATCAAGATCCGATTCCAATCCCATTGCAGATCCTATTGTAGCATTCAGCTCCGCTTCCTTTTTAGCCCGTGTCGCCCAATAAAAAATTCCCGGATTTTGACAGACCGATTTCCCGAAAGATGACAATGAATGAAATACTGGTGTTTTTTGTAGGATCTCGAAATTCATGATGCTTGTTAACAAAATCCTTAATTTCTTTTAAGATTTTTGTCTATATGTGTCATGTCACCGCTAAAAGCTATGCATGTTCCGATTTTAACAAATACACAATTGCAAATCTTTAAAAACATGTTGGAAACACAAACTGAAATTCAAACCGTGGAAATATCCTTAGATCTGGGCCTTTCTCTCTCTAAAATTCAGATCAATCCCATCGAAAAGACAATTCTTATAGAGAACAACACGATTACGATTCCAAAATCATTCGACGAAACCAAAGAAATATGCTATGCGATTATGGACGATTAAGTGTTTCCGATGGAATCTTTCGATCCCAAGACCGGATTCTATTATAAACTCGCGCCCGGAACCACGAAACCCTATTTGATTGTCTCATCAACCCGGATGCATAAGGAACCCTTTCATAAATACCTCGAAACTCAACGATTTTCCGGAACGGTCTTGGATGCGGGCACCGGTTTGGGATATACCGCAATCATTGCGTCCAACACTGCAGAACATGTTATCACCGTAGAAATGGATCCGAATGTTATCTATTATGCTACTTTTAACCCGTATTCCCAAGCTCTCTTTGAAAACAGCAAAATCGAGCTCATTGAAGGGGATGTTACAAAATTAATACTGCAATTTCCGGACACCTATTTTGATTTTTTAATTCAAGATGGCGGTACTCCGAGAAGTTCGGGAGACTTTTTCTCCCAAAATCAAGCATATCAACTTTACAGAGTTCTTAACCCCGGAGGAAAATTGTTTTTCTATCTCCCAAATCCGCAATCCAATAAAGGTAGAGATTTTGCGGCGGAGCAGATTAAACGATTAAAGAACGCGGGATTTGGCCTTGATTTGAGAGATGAAAATGGTTCATTTTGTGTGTTCTCAAAAAGCAAACATCTCAGAAAAGCCTAAATACCGGAGCGCTTTGAAAGTCCACGTTTTCGGGTGAATTTCAAAGAAATCAAGCATTTGGAATTCGATTAAGCAAATTTTATAAATTTTAAAAGCTAATTTTGTTTATTCGCGTAGGCGAATAGGTGATCAAATGTCTGAAAGAAGCGAAGAAGAAATTCGATCAAAATTTCTGGGCACCGAACTCACAAAAACAATCTTTCGCGTAAAAGGAAAAGAGATGGTAAGATACGCTCTTGCCATAGGCGACAATAACCCCAAGTACACCGCGGTTAAAAAAGACGCAAACGGGAAAGATGATTATTCGGAGCTCGTAGCCCACCCTGCATTCGCAGCTACTTTTACGGTAGATGCATTATTTAAATTAGCAGATGCAAAAGATGCGGATGGAAAACCCTTGATTACAAACATCGGGAAACTCCTTCACACGGGTCAAGCCTATGATTATACCGGCTGTGAACCCCTTCGAGATGGTGATAAAGTTTATACACAAGGCAAAATCACCAATCTCTTCATCAAATCAAATATTTTATGGATTGAAACCACCATGGAAACCCGGAACAAAGAAGGTGACAAACTCTACTGTAAATGTGTCGCTACGGTAGGAATAAGAAAAGGAGGATATTAAAATGGTACAAGTCGGTCAAAAATTTGAATTGAAAATGGGGCCCATCACAAGAGAACAAATCATCGAGTATGCAAATGCATCCGGAGATCGCAACCCCATCCATATTGATGAACAATTTGCCACCGAAAGAGGTGGATTAAATGGAGTCATCGCGCACGGGATGTTGAGCTTTGGATTTATCAATCGATTGGTCTCGGATATCGCCGGAAAAGGAAAGGTCTTAAAGATCGGATGTGAAATGAGAGGAATGGTCAGGCCAGGGGATGATGTGGTATCTGTTGCAACCGTAAAAGAAGTCAACGGTAAACATGTCAAACTCGAAATCATCCAAAACTCGGTTATGCCTCTTAAAATTGAGAAAAATGGGCAAATCGTGAAAACATATGAAGGATGGGACCGGAAATGGCCTAAAGAAGGCGAGCCGATCTCAACCAAAGATGTTCCCGAAGGCACCTTATTCTATAGAGAAGCTTTATCGATTAAAGCGCAAGCAGAAGTTGAACTCGAATAAGCGTTTTTGTTGATAAACGTAAATTTTTTTTTTTCCTCCAAAATGTTTTAAATTTTGTGGAATAAAGTACTGCATGAAACGAGATACTTCTTCTTTGGTTATAGTGGGTGCAATTCTGGCCATATTTTTTGTGATTGCGAGCATATTCGTGAGAGAATTGGCATTTTTCAATATCTCCTATCGATACCAAGCCTTATTTACTGACACTTCCGATTTCACATGGTTTAATGGTTTCTGGGGCTATTGGGACGCTGAAAATGATAAGATAGTCCATTTTAGTGATAATACATCCGAAGCGGCTTCCGGCTTTATCATCATTTTAGGGGCTTTGCTTTGTTTCAGCAAAGAAAAAACGTTGTCCTTGATCGGGTCAATATTAATGGCTATCGGAATCGGAATTTGGAGTCTTCAATTGGTAGATAATTTTACGCAATTTATTAGAGATTTGGGCGCTGATCCAAGCAATTATACCATTTTTAATTTAATTGCCGGTTCTGAAAGATTCTCAATTCGCATTTTTACCATTGAAATTGGGGCTTATACCGTTGAATGGAATTTAGGGCTTGGTTATTACGGAACGCTTATTGGTTCGATTCTATCATTAGCATATTCAATCAAAGCGATGAAATAATCGAGATATGCCGATTAAATAATCGAATTATAAGATCGAATTATGTAGTGGAAAATAAAAATATAACTAATCTTAAATCTTTCTGATAATTGCTTATTTCTTGATAATTTTTTTCCAAGTACAGTTTTGGTGTTTCCATTTGAATGTAGCAATAGATAGCTTCCCATATTTTTGCTCGCATAATTAAAAAGGCCCATCCGCATGATTGTCGAGAATGTAACCAATCACCCAAATCTGGGAAGAAAAATCCTTTAATTTGATCTTTTATTTTCAAGAATATATATTGAAAAAAGTGTATTCGCGTGTTAAATAAAGTCTTTCTTTTGAAATACGAAGTTATTGGACAGCAAGATCTCCCATCGGATTTTAAAATTTTATTTTCAGTCGTTTATCCTTCAGAAATTGAATTTTTAGGAAATAAATCAAATATTCGATTGATCTTATCCGCTCATGGCCCCGGAGACTCTCCAGTGAATTTCAAATCTATTTCAAAAGAATTCAGAGCCCAAGTCCTTGAAAACAATAATATCCTTACTGTATTAATTCCGGATAATTATCTCCTCGGTTTTGTATTTGAAGAAATCGATGATAATCCTTATGATTATATCGAAATCGTTAAGAAAGAACTTCTCGAAACCGTGAAACCCATGTTAGAATCATCCCAAAAGATCCAATTAAGGGATTTACTCAGTAACTTGGCACTGACCATATTTATCGAAACAAAAAAATGGGAATCTGAAGTGCTTCTATACGAAAAAGAAAAAAATTTACCGACATTTATGCCGATGCCCGATCTCACTTTAAAGATTTTCGTTTATGGCCTTGACAATGCAGGGAAATCCTCATACATCAGATATATCCAGACAGGAAAATATGACAAAAATTTCTTTCCGCCAACAAAACAATTCAAAATATACGACATCGAATATCAAGGAATCCACCTATCCATTTGGGATATGGCCGGACAAAAAATATTTCGAAAAAATTGGGCTATAAACGCACAAGCAAGCAATCTTGCCATTTTCTTTTTGGATGCCGCGGATGAAGCCCGTTATGATGAAGCAAAAAACTCCTTTTACGGTATCATTAATAATTATGACATAAAAGATATCCCCTTTTTGTTTATTGTCAATAAAATCGATTTGAAGCCGGATATTACCAAAGAGAAAATCATAGAGTATTTCGGATTGAATCAATTTAAAAAGCGGATTTGGGACATTCACCTTATCAGTGTGGAGAAAGGAATCGGAGTTCATGGATCGATAAATTGGATAATGAAACAAGTGGAATTAATTGAGGAAGCAGAATATCGAACCGATATTTAACGCGAATTTCGATTTTTCATCGGTATTCTTCCCTATACCGCTCTACGATCTCTTTATTCTCTTAATAAATAGTCTCAAATGGGGATATCAGTTTAATTATTTGGTTTTATTTACGTTCGACAACTTTAAGCGTTTGAATGTTGATGTTGGTGCACCGTGAGGGTTTACAAACATATAGGAAAATAAATCGAAAAACTAAAAACCCAAAAATC
>CAZUTM010000114.1:0-15217 GCA_964623665.1 uncultured archaeon | reverse complement strand
GCAGCGCGAAGAGATTTCCAAGATCTGGGTGGAATTACAGAAGCAGCGCGAAGAGTCTTCAAGGATCTGGGTGGAATTACAGAAGCAGCGCGAAGAGATTTCCAAGATCTGGGTGGAATTACAGAAGCAGCGCGAAGAGATTTCCAAGATCTGGGTGGAATTACAGAAGCAGCGCGAAGAGATTTCCAAGATCTGGGTGGAATTACAGAAGCAGCGCGAAGAAAATACGTACCATTTTAAAAGACTCGAATTATCAATTATTGAAATGCAAAACAAATCTGGACCCGCATTGGAACGATTAGTCCTTGAATTAATGCGCGAAACTCTCAAAATAGAAAAAATTGACACGAATAAAATAAGACGGGAGTTTATTATTGATAAAAATGGTGATATCTTTAAAAAAAATGAATCCGTGGATATTGACATTTTAATGGAAAATAGTAATGTGTATCTGATTGAAGTGAAAGCAACAGCTGACCGATGGGATGCTTGGCGTTTAGTCCTCACTGGAAGGCTTTATGAAAAAATAAATAATCGGCCCCCAACGCAATTAATTTTGATCGCGTTTCGTATGAAGCGGGAATATGTTGAAGATGCGCTTAAAAATGCGATTCGGGTGATTGTGGGAGAAATGTATGAATAATTTACGATTTATTCAAGCTTCCGGCTCATTGTGTTTTGTTTTGTTTTCTCGAAAATTTTATGCATCGGAATGATCCCTTTGAAAATCAAATAGGGATGCGGGAGATTTCGATAGGATTCATCTTTTTCCGTGTTCATTACGTATTGCATAAACTCTATCATTGCTTTATTGTATAATTCAAGATATTTCGCATGCTGATCTTCGGTGAAAAAGTTCATGGTAAAGGTAAAATCGGGTTCTTCAATATATTTTACAATCTCGTCTTGTTTTTTTGCATTTAGATATTGCATCACATAATCCATCATCCGGAAGCTCATATCAATGGTACTTTGAAGGGCAAATTTAATGATAGAAAAAAATTCGAGTTTTTGCTCATCCGATAATGATTTTATCATTTCTAAAGAGAAATTAGGCAATCTGAGCATTTGAGACCGGTTCGCTTTATAAAATTTTGCGTTCAAAGATCCGCGTACCTTTTCCTCTTTGGATTCATAGATCAAGCCGGCCTCCAATAATTTCTGCACATTTCGAAACGCTGTGGGCTTACTTTTTCCCGTTAATTCTGCTATCTGTCGCAAGCTTAATTCTTCATATATAATCAAAAGGAGCAGAACTTCAAACGTGCCTTTATCATTAATGAATTCCAGTGTTTCTTTTGATTTTTCTAACTGGTTTTGCAATTCTTTTTGAAGTTCATTTGTATATTCGTACCGGTCCACAGTTGAGAAAAGTAAACAACTCATAAAAAGTATATTTATGAAATGTTTCAATTGATTTTTTCGGGTTCGATTATACCGGCATAATTCGTATTAGCTTCACTTAAAACGCAGATGCATTGTTTCTCGGTTAATTTATAACCATTAACATAAAAAAAATTGATGTTTCGCGATAACTTTGATTCAATTCTCAACACCTTTATATGGATACATTTCCTTCATATTATTGAAACATTTCAATTTTATGGCGTAAATGAAATGTTTAAATTATTAATATGGAGAAATCGAAATGGACACAATGGTCGAATTTAAAAATGTATCAAAAACGTTTGGAGATGTCAAAGCCCTTGATAACGTGAGCTTCGAGCTAAAACGGGGTGAAATAATCGGTTACATCGGGCCAAACGGCGCGGGAAAAACAACCTCGATGAAAATTATGGTCGGCCTTATAAAACAATATCAAGGTAAGGTGAGTATCAATCAAACAGAAGTCAGAGAATCGGGATACGATCCAAGATTCGTCGGTTATTTACCGCAAGAAACGGGATTCCAAGAATGGAGAACGGTATATCAAGTGATGAACACGTTCGGCAAACTTTCGGGAATCCCCGCACATCGAATCGAAGAACGAATCAATGAAGTCCTCTCTTTGGTGTCGCTTCTAGACATGAAAAAACGCAAGGTGGTCAACCTTTCCGGAGGAATGCAACAACGACTGAAACTCGCCCAAGCCATTTTGCATGAACCGAATTTGGTCATTTTGGATGAGCCCATGAACGGATTAGACCCAGGTTCTCGCTTTGATGTAAAAAATATCAAAGCATTGAAGAAAGAAGGAAAAACCATCATATTCTCTTCTCATATCCTTTCAGATGTCCAAGACATTGCCGATACTATCGCAATAATCAATCGAGGAAAAATCATGAAACTGGGAACGCCCTCCGAACTAAGTAATCAATTTCAAGTGGGTAATCCCGTTGAAATCGTATTTTCGCATGAATCCTCCCTCCCCCAGGCGTTAAAGACCACGGGAGGTATTATCGATATAAAACAAGATTCGGAGAAAAAATATATCATTGTATTCGACCCGAAATTCGATTTGGATGAACGGCTCCATGAAATTCTCAAAATCATTGTGGACCAAAAATTGCACATCAGAAAAATCAACTTACTACAGCCCAGCCTTGAAGATGTATATTTAAAATATGTTGGAGGTCAATCCCATGTCTAAAACAAATGGAAACAAAATAAACACCCTACTGATGCTTATCGGCGATGAATTATCCGGATTTTACCGATCCAAAGTCATGATCTTCTTACTCTTCGGACTCCCAATATTATCAATCCTAATGCTTATCTTAAATCCGGATACCGAAGGAATTCCGATTCTGTTCTTTGTCTCGCTCATCGTAAGTTCATTGGGAGGGACCCTCGGATCGGTGATGCTCGCAACATCAATCGTGAACGAGAAAAATCACCACGTATACGATCTGTTCGTCATAAGAAAAGAAAACATCCGAACTTCGCTAATATTGGCTAAATTCATTTCGGTATACCTTAGCCTCATTGTAACGGTCTTTATCAGTCTTCTCGTCGGAGTAGTCATCGACAATGCTCGAGGCGTATCTGCGGGAGACATCATGCTTGAAGAACTCTTCGATTCTCTGTGGATCAGCATGTCTGCTATGGCTATTGCTTGCTCTTTGGGAATTCTGGTTGGCCTTCTGATTAATTCCGTACCGGTCGCGGCTATTCTTTCGATTTATATCGGAAATCAAGTCTCCATGATTTCGGTTATTCCGGGAATCTTAATTGAAGAAATTGACGCCGTATCGTTCGCAATAACGATTGGAATCATAATAACGGCTGCAGCAATGATTACCAACCTAATGATCATCAAGAAAAAACAACTTTGAAAATGACAAAAAAAATAAATACACCAAAAGCTGATTTTTTTCATGCATTTTGAAATTAAATTAAAAGTCGAAAGAGCATTCCTTATTGTATTGTTATCTCTTTCGCTTTCTATAACCTTTTGCATATCTCCATCGGTTAAAGAACTGAAAAATAAAAACACCAATGAAAATATCCAAGATCCACAAAATTCACAATCGCACAATTTCACATCACCTTTTATTTTCAATCTTAGCCAAATACAACACGTAAAAAACTATGAATTCAATATCAACAACATCAATCGGATGAAAATCCATGGAGAATTCCTGTTTGTTGTGTTTCAAACCTCGAACATAGCGATATTTAATCTATCCAGTCCAAGTTCTCCGTTGTATTTGGGATCGATTAATATTGGTGATCCAATTTCGAACTTTATTTGTGATGGAAACATCATGTATCTCGCAACTCAAACATCAATTACAATTTATAACATTTCAAATGTTGAATCAATGTTTCCAATGATCTCTTATTCCGGGTTTACAGAAATCCTCGATTTCTATATCGAAGGAAGAACTCTTTATCTTCTCGATTTCATTTCGGGAAACACGTATTTACGCATTTTCACAAACAAGAATTGGAATATCGGAGAAATGGTTGGACAGATCATGCTTGGCATGGAAAGGTATCAAGATATCGTTAAAGTCCACAACACCATCATCGCGGGATCCAACACCGGCTTTATAATTTCCATTAATGTGTTAAATCCCTCGAGTCCGACCTTCATTGATAACAAAATGTATTTTACATACGCGATAAAATTGAAAATGTATGGAAACATGTTATATTTCTTCGATATCAACAATTTTCATGGCGTAAATCCGACAAACTTCGATGACCTTGCAAATATTCCGCTCTCCGGTATTTCCAATTATGTGCTCGAAGGCAATATCGCCTATTTTGCGATGGTTTCGGGTATAATTAAGATCATCAATACCACGCGAGCCGATCGTTATGAATCAATCGTTGATTTGAATGTTGGGGCTTCTGTGTATGATCTTGTGCTGTACGATAACTATATTCTGTTTTCTACGGCCACGAAACTCTACTCTGTTCAAGTGGCAAACGAAACCATTCCATCCCAAATGCTGGTGGAGAATCCGGGAGATGTCTATCAAGTAAGAATCTTTGGGGAGTATGCATTCATCGCTACGAGTTCCGAGCTCCGGATATTCAATCTTCGGAATAACTCGTACATAAACTTTTATAATTATCTTTCCCAAGGAGTAAGAGATGTTTATTTGAACGGTCGTTATTTGTACGTGCTCTATTATTCAGATGTTCTCCGCATCTTGGATTTCAGCAACCCGTATTCATTAAATTTAATAAATATAACAAGTTTAGGAACTTATAGCGCAAATTCGATGACGGCAGCGCATGGCTATTTATTCATCTCAAGATTTAGCCAAGGGATAAAAATCGTAAACATTAGCAATCCGATCTCCGCGGATGTTATCGCAACTATCCCCACAGCGGGTTCGAGCTACGCGTCGGTTGTAATGAATAATTTCCTCTACGTTGCTAATTTGAATTATATTTCGATCTATAATATCACCAATATCCAAAGTCCGGTAGAAATCCATATGATAGGAACCGACCCGGCATTTAGTCTTGAACTCTGTTTTCCCTATCTATATTTTGGTACGCAGAATGGATTGAAAATTTGTGACATAAAAGAAAGCATTCCCAACATTTTATCCCAATACGACATCGTTGGTATAAATACTTTATCTCTTAAGAAAAGCGGAGACCTCTTATACTGTGTCAGAGGCACCGGCGGCCTTCAAATCATGAACGTTACAACACCACAAATACACCTCCCCTTCCATGAAACCAGTTATCTCACCGGTTATTCGGTCGATCTCACACATAATAAAGCTATTTTATCCAGAAATACCAACGGGTGGGAAATCGTCAAAATAAGGAACACCGCCGTTGATAATATCCTTGGAAAAAATTTCATCGAAGCTTTATGGACCCTTCCCACGAATACCACACCCCCGAGTAATAATACAAATCCGGATGATGGCTCCAGTAATGATCTTGTGTCCAGATTCAATATAAATGAAATTCTATCTTTCGCTTTGCCACCATTGGGAATCGTTATTGTTATTTATTTGATCGTGAAAATGCGAAGGTCCAAAGGGCCAAAAGCGAAGAAGATCAAAGCCATGACAAACACTTCAATTTCAACGAGCAAAAAATCGGCGTCTGATGATTTCTTTGATTCGGAATTTTAATTCGTAATGTTTTCCTACCGACAACTACCAATGGTAATTTTTTCCTTTCCCAAACATTAAAAAAAATAACAAGGGAAAGGGCAATTCCCATTGAATATCCACGTTCTGCACGGGACATGGATAATCCCATCCATGGATTCTTTTTTTCAGACTTAATTTTTAATGTATATGCAGCGAGTCACAATTGACAAACACCATAAAAAATCAGAAAAAACGTTTCCTTTCACTGACTATTCCACGTCCCGTATAGACCGTGGATTTTCTGTGGGAATGCCTTTTTCCATGCATTTTTTTTCTTTTTTTTTCATGTCAACATAAAAGTTAAACAAAAAAGGAAAAAAAGTTTCAATGAGCAAAATTATCCATAGGCTGTCCAAAGCATGGATATTCAATAGAAATGCTTCCTTCTGCCATCCATTTCTTTATATTTACCTGTTAAAATTCAGAATCAAAGAAATCATCATTACTTCCGGTGGGCGCGGCAATCGAGCCTTTCGGAAGTTTGACTTTGATTTTTCCTTTACCGCCTCTTATGATTTTTAATAGCACTCCAATGGCCATTGCACCGGCTGCACCACCCGCAATAAAAGAGCCATTTTCTTGCAGAAATTTCAAGATGTCCGTCCCGTCGCTTTGGCCACCCGGTTGATTTCCGGTTTGGTTTGAATTCAATGATACCGAAATTGAAATTAAATTGGAATTGAAGACGCCTCTTGAATTCTTTGCACGAACAAAATAAACGTAGGTGCGCGACTCATTTACGTTAATTTTGAGATCGCGACTTGAGGGCCCGAATACTTGAATCAAAACGTTATCTTGATAGATTTCAAAAGATTCTGCATTTAATGATTCACCCCACTGCAAACTAAATACGCCATCGAGATCCGGATTACCCGCCTCATATGACCAAAGCGAAAAGGCCCCGGGAAAAATATCGGTTGTTATTGATACGAGATTGCTATCCCGAAGCCCGCTTGGTCCTTGCGCCTTGATTATATAACTATATACTCCAGGATTCGTTTTATGCTGCTCGAAACTCCTAATATTTTCTGGAACGGTTAGAATGAAATAATCATTCTCGTAAATATCGTAGGATGTCGCATTCTCTGCCCTCGTCCAATTGAGCTTTATTCGACCATCTCTTGAATAATCCCCAGATTCGCTGAAAAGTTCAAAATACCCGATTGGATTATAAATATAGATTGTCTTTTTCACGATGGACTCGTTTCCAAGCCAATCTGTTACTCGAAGAGTGACACAAAATTCTGTTTTGCTCGTATTATAAAAATAATGAATCGGATTTTGTTCGTAACTGTACGAAGAGTCATCAAAGTCCCAATAATAGGAATATGGTGGATAGCCACCGGAAGTTTCATCATAAAACCAAACCGGTTCTCCAATAGCAGCGGTTGTTTTATCGGTAGAGAAATCTGCAAGAGGAAAATAGGTCTTATAATAATCTTGAATCATAGACTCCGGGAGATACGAATTCCAAATCTTTAATTCATCAAAATACAAATTGATCGCGTTTACGCCGATTCGTATTGGGTCGCTGGTGTTTTTCACTTCCTCATAAATCGGATCGTAATGAATCATTTGGCCGTCTAGCCAGTATGCGTGCCATTCTTGAGCTTTCACGTAAGTCACCAAGTGCCAAACACCAAAAGTTAAATTATTCGGGTTACTGACTTGTGCCCATTGATTGGATACTGTTCCATGGCCGGCAATAACCGTTGCGGTATTATAAGTGTCCCAAGGATATCTATAAATGAAAAATGTGCTTTGAGTGCTAATATTACCCTTTTGAACGAGATTTTGGATTAATGGTTGCGGATCGTACTGCTTGAACCAGAATTGTACCGTCAGCTCATCAAGTGCTAAAAGTGTGTCGGGTATTGGAATAATCAGCTCGTTACTCGCGCTTTGAATGAATAGTCCGCTCCCATTGATACCGTTACTAACAATAAATGCGTTTCCTACAGGAATTCCATTAGGACCATTACCGCGTGAATCCGAAAAATTATTAAACTCGTAATGCAAAATCGGATCAGGGATATAGCTCCCTTGGGGGGCTTCGATCGGAACTTCTGCGGGTTCATTTTTGATGGTGTAATTGTTCGAAAATGACACCATGCCGACAAAACTGCCGAAAATAAGGATCGAAAGCATCACAATTGTGATTTTTTTCCTAAGAATCATATTATTGCTTGGTAACTTTACTCGTTTAAGGTTTTGTATCAAATTTCTCCACTTACAAAATTCATTGAACATTAAAATTATAAAGCGCCATCGAGAAAAATCAACTAACATCAAAAATCACCACTAAAAATGCGTTTCAATAAAATAAGCAAGGGTAATCTTAAAAAATCGTTTCAAAAAACGTTTCTCTTTACAGCATTATCCATGTTCTGCGCAGACCCTGAACCTTCAGCGGGAATGCCCGTATTCTCTGGTAATTTTTTTGAAGCTTTTTTTGGCTGTTTTTTTTAAATGTTTTTGTGTAAAGGGTAATCCCAAAAAATATCAAAGCAGAATTCTGAACGTGGATTAGCCAAAAAATGCGTATATCAGAAGAAGAAATGCACCCAAATGAAGAGGACATAAATCCCAATCAAACTAAGGCCGGTTATTGCACCCCAAGTTTTACTGCCTTCCTTCTTCGAGAAAAACACCAAAATTGCGACTCCGCAAGCGATGTTGAATGGTAGAACCTCTGTTAAAATCTGCCCTACCGCGATTTCGCTCATCAAGATCGGTTTGACCAATGCCCCAACACCCATGGAAAACAGAGGATCAACGATATTTGACCCAACCAAATTCCCGTACGCGATCTCCGGCTCATTTTTTCGCATTGCGGTAACCGACACCGAAAATTCCGGTATTGCCGTACCGAATGCAATAATCGTGACTCCGATGATATGCTCGCTTACGTTCATCTGCCGCGCAAGGTTCCCGCTGGATAACACCATCGTTTGGGCGGCTAAAACTACCAATAACACACAACCAAGAATGATTCCAATATATTCGGCAGCCCGTAATGCTTTTTGTTTACGCTTAGTTTCTCTCTCCTCTGCACAGATTGTCTGATCTTGAAGAACAAGATTGCCAACATCTTGATCCTTTTTCATTTTTTTGTACAAATTGAATAAATACACCATATAGAGAAATACCAAAATAAGGCCGCTAAAGAAAGAAAAGCCAGTATCGAGAAAAAGCAGAATCGCGTTGATGACAATCGCACCGATCATTAAAATCGTGTCCCGACTCACATACGGTGTGTATTTCTTGGAAACTGACTCGGTCTTGAACAGCACTACCACACCCAATATCAGCGATAATTGCGTTATATATGAGCCGTAGATATCTCCGACCGCCACTCCGCCCAAACCGTAATAAGCAGAAATCATGGATGTGGAAATCTCCGGAATCGAAGTTCCAACCGAAACAATCGTTAAGCCGATGATCAGTTCGCTGACCTTGAGCAGTCGAGACAACCGGGTCGCATATTCTATAACAAATTCGCATGCACCCAAAAGGAGTATCAATGAAAACACGATAATTGCTAAAAGTATTAAGATATTGCTTGAATCAAAATGTGTGAAAAGAAAGAGCATCCCTAAGCCGAATACACCGATAATAATCATCATCAAGTTCTGTTTAGGATTGAATTCGCTTGCGATTTCACATTGCGGATATGGGTCTTGAATCCCGGGTTGGTTTTTTTTTTCGCCTTCTATTGCATTTAAAACTAATTTTTCCATGGGCTACAGTACGAAAAGGAAAGTGCGATATTTTAAGATTGATTTCGGCGAAAAGCGGGGTAAATTATGCAAAAATACGCACAAGGCATATTAAATCGAAAATACAAGGGGCAGATAAAAGCAACTACCATAATAACCTAGATTTTTTATGTTTTTTTTATTTCAAAACTATATAACACAAAAGATGCTTGCATACATAAACATAAAAAATTGAGTCTGAAAAAAAGTCTCAAAAAAAGTTTCCGTGGACCAAATATTCCACGTTCCGTGCAGAGCGTGGATATTCTTCGGGAATGACCCTTTCCCTTATACTTTTTTTTATTTTTTTTAAATGTTTGTTCGTCCGTACTCCTTGGAAAGTTTGAATGTTCAATGGGAATGTCCTTTTCCTTATTCTTTTTTAAAATGTTTCTATACCATGTAGATGTAAATTTAAATGTTTTATTGTGTAATTTAGGGTATGCTTGGCGCAATTATCGGTGATATTGCGGGTTCAAGGTTTGAATTTTCCAAAATCGATTCGGTGCCGTATGAATTTGAACTATTAGGCCCGGAATGCGTTTTTACGGATGACACCGTACTCACATGTGCCATCGCTGCGGCCATTTTGCAAAATCGGGAATACGTTGCATGTTTAAGAGATTTCACGGTGCGGTATCCAAATCGAGGCTATGGAAGTATGTTTCTTAAATGGATCCAACATGAAGTTGAAATACCATTGAATAGCTTTGGGAATGGCTCAGCTATGCGGGTGAGCCCGATCGGCTGGGCTTTTAATTCGCTCGATAAAACCATGGAAGAAGCAAAGAGAAGCGCCGAATCAACTCATAATCATCCAGAAGGCATTAAAGGGGCTCAAGCTACCGCGGTGGCCATCTTCCTTGCGAGAAAAAATAAATCCAAGGAACAAATCAAAGAATACATCGAAAGAAACTTCGGGTACTCAATTTCGGATTCTTTATATGTGCTTAAAACCTATTATCGATACAATGAGATTTGTCAAGAGACCGTGCCCGCATCTCTTCTCTGTTTTCTGGAAGGAAGCGATTATGAAAGCTGCATTCGAAACGCGATTTCCTTGGGCGGAGATACCGACACACAAGCGGCCATAACAGGGGCAATTGCAGAAGCATTTTATGGAATTCCGGACAATCTCAAAAGAAAAGCGATGAATTATTTACCGGACGAGTTTAAAACGCTTATTCAAGAATTCTATCAAAAATACATCTCGCTTTGAAACCCTCAACCGGAAGCCCATGATCGCTTTTACTATACACAAAAAATCGTTTGAAAAAACGTTTCCCTTTACTGCCTATTCCATGTTCCGTCTAACACGTGAGTATTCGTTGGGAATGTCCTTATCCCATGGAATTTTTTTTAAAGCTTTTTTTGGCCGTTTTTTTAAATGTCTACAAATTCATTTATATGCTTTTTCATATATACATAAAAAAAACAAATAGGGCAACGGGCAATCCCGCAGAATATCCACGTGGAATTCCGAACGTGGAATATTCTGTCCATCGAAACTTTTTTTCGGTTTTTTTTGTAGAGATACGGGATCTTTGGCATTATCGACACGGAATGTTCAAAAATCCGAAGTAAAGACCCAATTCAAATGAAGATAATTTTTTGATTCCAAATATCTTTCCGCCATAGAGTTTTGTATCGCACAATTTTTTTGTAAAAGGGATATCGAAGATAAAAGATCCCGTAAATCGTCTATCGTAGAAATACGGGATCTTCGGCATTATCGACACGGAATGTTCAAAAATCCGGAGTAAAAACCCAATTCAAATGAAGATAATTTTTTGATTCCAAATATCTTTCCGCCATAGAGTTTTGTATCGCACAATTTTTTTGTAAAAGGGATATCGAAGATAAAAGATCCCGTAAATCGTCTATCGTATACATAAAAAAATAGGGAAACGGGCATTTCCGCAGAATATTTACGCCGAAATCAGAACTTGGATAATTCTGTTAACGAAAACGTTTTTTCGAGTTTTTATGTATAATTACTCACTTTATTTATAAACAGCAAGTGTAATTTCTTATGAAATTCCATATATAATGCCTTCGATTTATTAAAAATATAATGAAATTGCATATATTAAGCGATTTGCACCTTGAGTTCGGTCCTTTTAACGTTCCGAATATTGAACGGGATGTGTTAATTTTAGCGGGAGATACGCATGTCTCCCGCTCGCTTGAAAAATTTCTGAAGAAAGCGGCAGAGAAGACTCCGGTGATTTTCATTGCGGGTAATCATGAATTTTATCATAATGAAATATGCCATAAGTCGAAATTCTTTAGATCTATTCGGAAGCCGAACATCTATTTTTTAGATAACGGGTTTGTTCAAATCAATGGGATAACGTTTGTGGGTTGCACGCTGTGGACAAATATGAATAACGAAAACCCAGAAACAATGGAATATATCGATTCTAAAATGAATGATTTTCACCTTATACAATTGCAAGAGAATCGCTTTACTCCCGAAAATGCGTTATTGCTTCATAATTTTTCGGTCGGATACATCAAACATTGTCTTACCAAATTCGATCCCAGAAAAACGGTTATTATCACCCACCATGCCCCCTCTTTCAAAAGCACGAATTGTATGGATCCCACCGACCCCATAAAACACGCATATGCAAGCTCGTTGGATACGTTTATAGCGGAAAGTCAACCCTTATTGTGGATTCATGGGCATGTCCATTGTTCTTACGATTATGTTATTGGAAATACTCGGATTGTGTGTAATGCGCGAGGATATACTCCCAATGCGCTAAATCCCGATTTTAATCCTTCATTTATAATTGATCTCTAAAAAACAATGATTTTAAGATTAGGTCTTCATTAATACTATAAATAGGATTAAAATCTTTAATATCTGCCCTTATTATTCGGATTAATCGAATATTTTCTTCTAACCAACAGAGTTGTCCCTTGAATTTTATCCGTTATCCTCGATCGAATATCTTTTGTTGAGGGAAGAAACTGCAACGAAGAGAAGCAAAAGATCCGCCATGAGAGTTCGATCGCCTCAATTAATTTTTGCTCTCCTTCTCCGATTGTATTCAAATGTTGTATGTACAGTCAAGCGCGTGCGATTTCTCTAATGAAATTTTTAATTTAGCGATTCTGAATACAAAACGTGTGGTTTTTTATAGATCGGGCACCTAGGATGCGTAATCATGAAATTTTTACTGTTGTTTGGGCCGATCATCCGTTCTATTATCAAAAATTATTCTATTTACATCGAAAAAGACCCAATGACAGAAAAGATTCTTCAAAAATTCAAAGATGGCCTATTTTTAACTCCATCCGAATCTAAGCAATTTGGAAAAGTCCTTTTTGATATAAAAACATACTTAATAAACAAAAATATTGAATCCCGGATTCTGCCGCTGAAAACCTATATCGGAACCGGTACCCAAAATTGGAAAGGTGTGATTAATCTCTTAGTAGAAGCGGGATATGAAATCTATGTCGGTGCATATTATCCGGATGCAATAAAGACTATGAAGAATGAATTAGAAAAAATTTCCGGAAAGGATATTGAATCGATCCGCATTATTGCGCCTTTAAACATGTATGATATTAAAGAAATCGCCAAATTTTTTCATTCAAACTTACAATTACCCGTTTATCCCTTGAATTTTAATGCATTAACCAGCAAATGGATTCTGCACTTAACTTTTGCCCCCCATACTCCGCGAGCGTTCTATTTCCCAGAAGATACAAACGCAATGGATTACATCGATAAAATTAAGGAAATTGCCGCTCGGGATAAAATAAAATATTTATTTTTGAAAGATGAATTCGACTCCGACAATAGCGGGTTAGTTCCATATTTAATTGCGCCAATCGAGACTGTCGACCAATTTACTGCATCTTTTTATGAAAGAATAAAGGGAATTTCTAATTTTGGCGGTCTTTTAATGGAAGAATATCTGGCTACAAATGACCAAATCAATGTAAACATCGCCTATTTCTTTAAATCCATGTTTCCAAAATGTGCAATATACGTTAAAAACACGTTAAAATCGATCAAAGAAGGCTGCATCTTCAAAAATATGCAAATCGATTCGAAGGAAGAGATTATGGAGCTGCCGGCGGAACTCTTAGATAAATTCAACCCTGCAATAAAAGAATTCTATCCCTATCTTCTTTCGAGTATTGAATACATCTGGGGCAACAACAAATATAACATCATCGACATAAATAGCACAGCAAACATTTGGGACTTTTCTTTGAAAATCATAAAATTCGATTTAAATAATTTATTCTTAAAATTCATTACTCTGATAAGCCAAGAACCCAATAAGGACGCATTGGAAAGACAGCAAACCAATATGAATAAGATCGAATCCTTATATGCGAGTATAACTTCATTGGGCCCAGCCTATGTAAACGGAGACAAAATCTATTTTTTCAAAGATAACAAAACCTATGAGATCAAAGATATATTAAAAGATCCTTTGCCAACAACGCCTTCTACACCCGCAACGCCGGCAACGCCTTCTACAAATAATGGTGAGACTAAACAATGATACGTTATTTCAAATTAGAGAATAATTTGTTGAAACCGGTCAAGGAGACGGAATGTGATAAAATAGCTTGGTGCGATTTGCTTCAACCGACCGATGATGAGCTGTTATCGATATCTCAAAAGTTTAATGTCACAATTGATGATTTAGAAGATTGTCTTGATGAAACAGAGCGACCAAGATATAGTTACGATTTCTTATTAAAAAATCATTTGCTGCTTCTGCGTGTAGTTTCATCAGAAAACACACATAAAGCCGAAATCAATGACCGAATTACTAGTCCATTTGGGTTAATATATACAAACACGAACAAATTAATTACCGTACACGCAAATATGCCAATGAATTTCGAACATGTATATGAGAAATTATCAAAGCAAGAGATTGGAAATACGATGTTGATTTTACTGGAAATGGTCCATATTTTTTCAATGCAGATGGAAATAATGGCACAAAAAATTGCGAATATTGTTCGGGCTATGCAAAAAGTGATGATCGGGTCGCATAATGCTTCAGATATTCAACGAGTCTTCGATTTAAACTCGTATATTATTCTTTTTAACACAGAACTGCGGTCGAACATGAATTCTATAAAAACGCTTTACATGAAAAATAAACCTATATTTGAATCAAATCTTCATATATTGGATAAGTACGATGAAATTCAAACCGATTTTGAGCAAATTTACGAGTTTTCATCGATATATCGAGACATTATGGCCAACAGTCTTGATGCTTATGCATCTGTTATAAACAATAATGTCACCGCCGTGATGAAGATCGTAGGCTCAATTCAGCTTCTCATCAGTATTCCAACACTTGTGGCTTCAATCTGGGGTATGAACGTATATTTGCCGGGAAGTATTGAAGAAGGCTCCTTTGTTCCTGCATGGATTCTATTCATTACTACATCTCTCATTACGTTTTATACGTGGAGAATATTTAAACGCAAGCATTGGTTATAGCCTTTTTTTGTTCTTTTCGCGCTTTTCGATTATAATTTTCTTTCTTTCTGTCTTGTGAGCAACCTTTATCATTGGGTATGGAGATAGATTCTCTAAAATCGGTGAAATCCGGAGAATACACCAGCCGGAATTTGGAGGTTGATATTATTTTTTATTTATTATTTAAATTCTCAAAAAACTCTGAAATAAGACTGCCTTTGACTATCCTGTTGAAGTATTCGATGGGAGTGTCTATTGTACTTCTCAAATTTTTTAAAGTAAAAATTTCTCAAATGGAAAAGGCAATAGAATTGATTCTTTTTGATAATACGAATGAAAAAGTTCAAAATTTAAAAGAAAAGAAGGGAACGCGTGAAAATTTATAACATGCGGTTGATTGCAGTTTGGTT
>CAZUTM010000113.1:0-15236 GCA_964623665.1 uncultured archaeon | reverse complement strand
AGAGATTATCCGTATGCTCACGAGAACAAAGGCGGCTAAAAGTCAAGAACTGGCAGATTTCATGGATGCATTGATCAACACCTTATTACAATCCAAAAATTATCGAATGGCTACGGAATCCTTATTCGCATCGATCATTTTCAAAACCAAGGTAAAAAAAACTCAAAATATCACGACCATATTCAAGATCTTTGAATCCTTCCTTGAGAAACTTTCTCCGGATGATGGCGCTTTGATTATCTATTGTCTTCTTCTCAATTCTTTCCGAATGATCATGCCCGAATCGTTGATCGGTGAAGAATTTCAAACCCAATTGCTTAATTATATCTCTTCAGCGTATCGATTACTTGGAGATCTTCTCGGGAATATTGCCAGAGATTCGTTAAGTAGAGTCAACATGATGATTAAAAGAAACCAAGACCTCTTTTCAAATAAGCAAATAGTCGATAATTTGGTGCTTAAACTTTTCTTACTGAAAGAATTCGATTGGACGTATACCCTTTTCACCTCCTATTATCGATATATGGTCCAATATAACATCCAAGCGTTGGAATTAATGGAATATATCAATTTATACATCGACCGGGCCATACACTACGGAGGATTACGGATCGCCTTTGATGCTTATATGCTATTATCCTCCTCCTCGCTATTACAAGAATCAACAAAGTTTCAAACCCGGAAAGCTAATTTATGGAGCGAAGCATCGGAAGTATTTAGGAGATATAACAACCGCCATCTCTTTGTAGCAGCCTTGGATAATCTCAAAAACGCCATCAATGATCAAGAAACCCTGGACGATATCAAAAATTTCCTTTTCTACAAAAATAGACTATTCACACTCCAAATCGGAATCATCGAACCAACTTTGGATGATTTTCTTTATGCATTGCTTTACCGATCGCTCTACGAATTGAAATCATTTAGCGTATCTCGCTATTTGCTTGATATCATCGTAAAGGCAATTAATACTATCGATGAGACGTCGCAGTCCCGAAATTCTGAAACGAAAAAATTACAGGGTTCGGGTTTTACCTTCTCAAGGATGATTATTGAGCCTAAATCTACGGTATTTCTTAGCGGTCTTCAATCGATTGTTGATGAAATAAAAGGCAATCAGAATCAGAATCAGAATCAGAATCAGAATCCACAACAAATAAACCCCCACGAGGTAATCCGGTCTATCATTCAAATCCATGAAACGTATATTTCTGTCCAAAGTATTGCGGGATCTTACGAAAAACCCATGTTAAATTCGAATATAACAATAGAAGAACCGATCCCGGTTGAGCTCTTGACCAAATATCATCATATCTTTACAGAAGAATTTTCAAAAATATTTTACTTGATATTGCCTCTCAATCTGAGAAATTATCTCAAAGTCATGGAATCAAATAAGGGTGTGCTGCATGAAATTTTGGTTGCATCGGCTCGAACCGATATATTTCCATTGGAATATATCGAAGATGAGGCCGGCTTCTTTATCGGAAAATATTGCTTTGGGTATCATTTTGGGGCGTTTCACGAATACCCAAATTTTTATCCCAACAATTCTGGACGCCCAAAGCAGAATTCCATTCTTTTAATTGGAAACCTCAATGAAAAGGCACCTACGATTTATAATCAAAAAACAAAAAATGAAGAGGCCGCATTGAAAAACCCTCAACTAACCGAAATTTTTAGGAATCTGCAAATCAACCTCAAAGGTATCTCTAACAGCCTAGATCTCGATGTTATCAACTATTCAAACGGATCCTTGGATGAAATACTGCAAAAAATCGAATCAAAGGATTATTCTATCATTCATATTATGAACCCTTTTATATATTCTGAAATTGCGCCATTGGAAAGCTATCTTATTACCGCAGACTTCCAGATATTAACATTTAGCCGATTGCAGTCATCCATCGAAAAGCAAATTGCATTTCAAGCCAAATCCGGCCAACCTCAAAAATTTCCCTTGTTGATCATGGATTGCGAACTCAGCTTAGAGAATACACGAAATCCGAATGAATATAAAATGAAAATCTATAATGTCATTTCAAAATTGAAAGACAGTAACTTTTCCGGATTGATCGGTCGGATCGAACCATCATATCACTCGAATTGTTTGACCATTCTCACCGAATTTTATCGTGCATGCTTAAACGGCGCAAATTTTGGCCAATCACTGAATTATGCATGGAATAAAGCAAATGTAACTAATCTTTATTATTTGATTTTCGGTCAACCATGGAATTCCCTAAAATAATACACATTTAAAATGTTCGGGCTGAACCCGAATCATTAATTATATATGCTCTGCGCAAAGCCTTTATATTCGATGAGAATGCCCTTTTCCCGAAAATTTTTTTAGAAAAATCTCAACATAAAACATTTGAAAAAACATTTCCGTTCACCGAATTATCCATGTTCTATTTAGATTGTGGATATTCTGTGGAATGACCCATTTCCCACGGTATTTTTTTTGAAGAGTTTTTTCAACGTTTTTTATATGTTTATATCGATTGATGCGGCTCGAGCTGCGTGGATATTATTTTATCTTCATTTTAAATAATATTAGAAACATTTTTGCAAAGTTTAGTTTCCGGTTTCGCCATCTTACAGAAAATAATCAATGCACTTTAAAAGACAAGATTTCTGAAAAAATCTCCACTATCGAGATCTTTCGCTTTCAAAAACCTTTAATTGGGAAAACACCAAGATAGTATTGGTTCAAATGAGCGAAGACATGGATGATTCTCAATCGCCAATGAAGAGGAAGACCACCAATCCGAAAGATTTACTCGAAAGTCTTAAAAAGGTTTCCTTAAAAGATGAAAACTTGCCGCAATTAAAGAAAACAGAACACAGTGAGGATGGCCAAGAACCTCAAGACATAATGCAAAGCGAATTGGGGATCTTAAGCGATGCAGGTGTTCCCGTTGATCCGCAAGCAAGAGCGCAGGCCGTCTCTCAAATCCAAGATTTTTTAAAGATGGCGGATGGGATGTTGGCCGTTGAACCCGCCCCCCAAGCACCAGTGCAAGAAGTAGATCCCAATGCCCCAACCGGAGTGATCTGGAACGATTTGCAAATATTCTTCAGACAATTGGCTGCCGCATATAGTTTACGATATGAGATGTGGGAAAACTTCTACACCACAATCATGAATATCTTGGGCAAGGTGTATAAGGTAAATAAAGAAAATTCGGATAAATTAATCCTTGGAATTGAAAATGTCCATGTAAAACTCACAGAAGGTCTTGAAAAATTCATGAAAAAAAGAGACGAGGTTGAACGCTACGCAGAAATTGAATTTAAGCAGATCGCAAAAAACCTTAGAAAAACACTCAATTTACTCGCATTGCAATTGAAAGCATTTAAACTAAACGAGATCGTAAACCAAATATATAATATCTATGTTCCAAAATAATAGGTTGATGAATTTTTGAGCGATTTTTTACTCCAAATAAATAATCTTATTGTATTTCACAAGCAACAATATAAAAAATTTTAATAGAAATTTTGCGTTATCCTTCTTGCAATCAAGTACAATGAGTCAAGGATTTCAATTCGTTTTTCAACGCCTGAAGGTCGCAGAATACCTTTAACAAGCAGTCTGAGTCAACCGATTTTTCAGCTATCTTTTATCTTTCACCAGTTTCAGAGGTTGAGACGCATGGCTCAATTTGTAGAAAAATTATATATACAAAAGAATGTTCTTTAAATGTATGAACCCCAAAGCCATCAAACGGCTGAGCGCTGAATATGTGAATTGGATCAAGATTTTTGCTGAACGCTTTAAAAGAGAATTCCATATTGCAAATATAGACTACTGGAATTGGGATTATTATGTTTCCACGATTTTGAAAGCATCCTTGACAATTAAAAATAGTGAAGCGCTAGAAGCACTAAAAGATCATATAGAAGCCGTGAGATCGCAAATTCCATCCACATTTGGACAATTGCTTGCGCTTCTCGCCCAATCCGCCTACTACATCTACGGGGGTAACGATCAAAAAGAAAGTCATAAAATAGTAAGAGAAATCCTTTATTATGAATTGGATTTCATCCAAAAAGATCCGGAACTCACGGAATCAATGAAACAAACTCTTTTCTTTTATGGATTACGCTTTGCAATTTTGCTCTATGGTGAAACAGGAAAAATTGAAGATTACACGACCGTGAAAAATTATTTATCCAAATTAACGCATTTTTCCACACGAATCATATTTTTAGCCGATTTACTCTTTGAATTACGGGCGTTTAAGTTATTATCGAGAATCGTTCATGAACTCCCGCATTATCGACCCAAAGAGCGTATCGAAATGAAATATAAAATATTGAATGGGGTTTTAAGAACTCAAAACGTAGAAGAAATGATAAATCTCGAATATTATGCGTTCAAATTCTTTGATCCGGGTTCCACACAATATCTTCATTCTTATGGTGATGATTCTGACCTTTGGCAAGCCTATGACGAAGCACATTCCATCTTGCTTTGGTTCAAAATCAAAATATCGGAACAAGATTGCAGCATTTCGGAAGAATATACCAAAAGAAAGGAACGAATCACCGCAATTATAAAAAAATATCCGGAAATCGCAAAAATTATGATCCCGAGATTTAATTATCTCAATCTTATATTCCTCAGCCACTCGCAAGAAAATCCCTCCAAAATCCAAACAATGGAAGAAGAGTTTCATACTTCGGTCAAATCCTTCGATGCAATAGACATGACCATCATTTATACGGATTATGCAATCGAATTGTGTAATCTTGATGATCCTATAAAAATTGAAGAAGCCTTTGCAAGAGCGTTAACCCTTGCACTCAATTTTAAAGACGGAATCGAGGGAGAGTCCGAAGAAGAAGATACCGTTAATTGTAGAAACTTGTTGGGAACAATCGAATATTTAAACACGATTTTGTTTCAAGTCAAAGAGCCGAAAGCGATGCAAAAGTTCATTGAAGAATTGAATCAAATGGAAATTGCCGGAGCAAAATTCTTGAAATCTTTCCCCAAAAAGCAAAGAATTGAAGATTATTCAAAATTCTTAAGAAAAGTAAATCAACTTGAGCCAATACAGAAAATTGAATCCCTATTACAGACACTTTCGATACCCGCAAAATCTCAAATCAATATAAAAATGTTGGAAACCCTTGAATTGTCATATCTTGAATATGAAATTCTGATGAAGCTTGCATTTCTGTTTCGATCCAATGGAAAATATCAAGAAGCAATCGAAATTTTGAAATTCCTTAAGCTAAAATTTCAGTTTGAAATCCAACCCCGTTATTTGCTTGCCGAAATTGCATTCGAGATTAATGAGATAGACTTAGCAGGTGTAAATTATCTTGAGATCATTACCATTTTACCGTATCATTACGGCGCCAAAAAGAATTTAATCAATCTGCTTCAAAATTTTTCGTTGAAATATGACCCCGTGTATATACGACCGGAATTTTATATTTTTAAGGAGATGTATCAGTTTGCTCAAGGCAATCTGCAATTGGAATATTTTGCATCAATCTTAAAAGAACAAGACCAAAGCATATTGAAGGCTAAAGAACGAGAACTCATCGAAATAACTCCGGAATCTCTCAATGATGCACTTGTCTTCTTCACGGATGAATTCGGAAAAGCGATAATCAATACCGATATCAGCATCATCCATGAATTTGCATTGCAACAACATGAAGAAAATTTTATTAGAACCACGGGCCCTTTAAAATCCATTGAACCTGATTTCTCGCAAGAAGAAAAAACGCTGCTGAAAATCAGTGAAGATACATTTTGGAAACCGGAAGATGCTCAAATACAAAATTCAAGTATAAAAGAACAAGAAATCTCGGAAAAATCCAATATCACAGCGGAAATCGAAACGACACAAGAAGAATATTTTAAAGTCGAAGAAGAATTTGATCTCACCGAAAAAACGCTGATTGAAAATCCGGAATTGGAGAAAAGATTGGAAGAATTGAAGAAAGAAACCGAAATGAAGATGAAAAACTCTGAAGCACCTTTCGTGCCTCAAGCAAAACCCTTGGATTTTGGTATTCCAAAGGAGAAACAACATAGCAAAATAAAATTCGTACAAGTGGAACAAAAGTCCGACCCATTCTTAATATTACCGCTTGAAAAGGAAAAAGAGAAGAAACATGAAAAAAAAATCGCACCACAATTGATCAATCACAAAGACAATAATGGTAAAAAGTAAATTTACACTTCAGATTTTTTCCATTAGACATTTTTATTCGGAACTCAAATCCCTTTTCGGTCTTTTTGCTTATTAAATGCAAGAAAGAGATTTTTTGATTCGTGTGACACAAATTAAATTCACGATGCTATGAAAATATATTTAGGTTCGTTCTCAGTATATTACTCTTGATACCCATCTTAAAAATTAATTCATTTATTTCAAGATAGGTAGGGGAGTCGGGAAAAAATGGATAGAAAAATATCTTTATCATTGCGAAATCGAATGTTTTTGTTTTTGCTGCTTCCAATCATTGCAGGACTCGTAACTTCTATGTTGATTTCCTACAATAACATAAGCCCAAAATATAAAGCAGAAGTGGAAAACAGATTATTTTTATCATGTACAACCGAAGCGGATATTTTGAAAGAAGAATTTAATCAAAATAGATTTATGTCCGAGGCTCTCGGTAAACATGTGATTGCTACTTTATTGGATGCTCCGAAAGAAAATTGGACAAACATAATGAACAAATATATGATTGAAACGCTTAAGGCCAATCCATGGCTTTATACGATGTGGGTCGCCTTTGAAAATAATACAATTTGGAATAACACTTCTAACGCCTATGACGTTGAATATATGGTTTTATTCGGTCAAGGAGAAGGGGTGCAAAACGTTACAGATGCGGTATATTACACAGATTACCAGAATACATTATATTACGGTATTCCAAAAGCCTCAAATAAAACGTTTACATGGACGATTCCGGATTATGATGCCGTTTATGAGTTTATGTATATCTCGGCCACCACACCTTTATATAGGAATGGCAGTTTCATAGGCGTAGCCGGTTGCGATGTTAATCTCGCTTACCTTCAACAGCGAATCTTAAACATTACCTCGACTTTGGGAAATGGCTATGCGTTCTTAATATTCAATCAAGAAGGGCAAATTTTGGCCCATCCAATTGAATCGTTCACATTTGCTAAAACAAGCAATCAACAAGGATACGGGCAAACCGGAAAATTGGCACCTTCTTTGAGCAATAGCACCAGTGATCCAAAGAACGAATTGAAACTCATTATTCAAGAAATGATGCAAGGAAAGGAAGGAATTAAAACATGGGGCTTGAACACCGTGTTTTACGGACAAGTTGAAGGAATCGGAATTTCTATAGCATTGGTGTATCCGCAAGAACAAGTCAATCAACCTGTCAACGAAATGTTAATGACCACGATGATTATCATTGGTGTGTCGGTCGCCATCATCGGTGGCCTAATCGTGTACGTTTCGCTTTCAATTTCGAAACCAAATCAAATTTTAAGCAGCAATTCGAGGAAAATTGCGAGCGGGGATCTCACCGGTGTTATCAATGATAATGGCAGAAATGATGAAATTGGGCAATTATGGAATGATTTTAAGGAATTGAAAGAAAAATTAACCACGATCATCGGACAAAGCAAAACAATATCGCAATCATTATCCGCCGCTGCAGAAGAATTATCATCAAGTGCGGAGGAAGTGTCTTCTAGCAGTGAAAACATTGCAAGCTCGCAACAACAAATCTCAAAAGGTGCCAGTAATCAAGTGAACGCCATTACCGATACTCAGAAGAAATTAAACGAATTGAATTCGGGTTTGAAAGAAGTAAAAGAAAAAATCGATAGCATTACGATGATTTCCGAAATGATTAAGAATATCTCCAATCAAACCAATATGTTGGCGTTGAATGCTGCAATTGAGGCCGCGCGAGCTGGAGAGGCGGGTCGTGGATTCAATGTGGTGGCAGATCAAGTGAGAAAATTGGCTAACGAATCAAAGACCGCCGTAGAAAAAACCGAATCGCTATTAACATCGATACTGGAAATCACAGGACAACAAGAACAACGAGCATTAAATATCTTGCAAGCAGTTGATGCTATAGCCACCGTTGCCGAAGAAACATCAGCGAGTACGGAAGAATCTGCTGCCGCAGCTGAGGAACAAGCGTCTTCAATGGAAATGATAACCCAAACATCCCAAGATTTGCTAAAATATGCTGAAATGATGAAAGCTGAATATGAGAATTTCAAATTGAATTCAAGATAAAAAAGAATGATTTTTTTCAAGGTGTTTTTTTTACCGTGTTAATTTTAATTCCGAAAGATCTAATTGTTGAAGAGTTTCTTTAAGTTCTTTTGCTATTTTGTTAATGGATTCTGTAATTCCAACCATTTGAGAAACGATCGCTGCTTGAGATTCTGCAGAAGCCGCAGATTCTTCTGTGCTTGAGGATGTTTCTTCGGCAACTTTCGAGATGTCGTCGATTTCTTTGATAATTTCACCGGAATGCTTTCGTTGCATTTGTGTAATATTCATTATCGTTTTCACAAGATTATCCGTCTTAGATACCGCATTTTTTGCTTGCTCGGATAATGTTCTCACTTGATTTGCAACTACACCGAATCCTTTCCCCGCGTCTCCCGCTCTAGCGGCTTCAATGGCCGCATTCAATGAAAGTAAATTGGTCTGTTCGGAGATTCCTTTAATGGCATCCGAAATTTGGTTGATTTCTGCCAAAATTTCATCAATTTGTTTAATCTCTGTTCCAAGCAATTTAATCTTTTCTTGAGTCGAGTTAATGGAATAAACTTGCTCACTCATTCCTTTCGAGATCTCGCTTTGTGCGGACGCAATTTGTTCGCTTGCAACATTGATCTCTTGAGCACTTTTGGTTAAAAAGGTAATAAGATCAAGTAACTTATTCGCAGTTTTTCGATTAAACTCGATTTGTTCTTTTAATACTTTTGCTTTCTGCATATTTTGATTATTGAAATATTCAGTTTGGCTAACCCATTGATTTTTCAACAGGTTAAGTAAATAAGCAGATAATAGAAACGTGAGCATTAGTGTAAATTCAAAAGGTTCTTCTTGCATAAGGTTAAACACAACAATTAAAAAGAAAACAAATCCAACGGAGAAATAATAATATCGTTTTGGCAGTAAAATCGCAGCAATTATAAATGGAATCGAAATATATACAAAACTCATAACGTATTCAACCCGTTGGTATGTAAAACTCGGATTGAAGATCATGAAGCTAATAAAATTAACGAGTAACACCCTTGCGATTTGGCCCCATTTTGTATTGTTTAAAATCATGAACACGGTCAGTAGGGCAATTAAAGTTGCCAAGAATTCCGTAGGAATAATAGGTTCGCGTATTGTCGCAATTATAACAAATAGTGCTAAAATATTAATGATTATACAGATGTTGTTTGTAATTTTTCGATTTCTTTCTATTTGATCATCTTGATCTTTAATTTTCAAATGGAGAAAATAGATTTCTTGGATAGATTTCATAAGAATGCACCAAAATGTCGATAAATTTATAGATATGTTCAAACAGAAAAAGTGCGAAATACTTATTAATATGTGGAAAAAAATTCAAGAATTTTTACAAAATATAATACACAATCAAATTCATTTTCGTTTTTTTTTTTGTTGTTTTCAGCGGGTGGAAAAGATTTATTAGCCGGATGGATCATCCGATTTTTTGATTTGGCGTATTGCAAATAAGCCAAAAAATTGGTAAAAAAAAAAACTTTTTCAAGATCTTTCTGATTTAAACCTTTCCATAGACAATCCCGCGCTCAGAGTTTGTAGAATCCCCCATCGCACTGCAAAAAGACGAAAATGTTGCTTATGAAATTTTGAATAGAAAACATGAAAAAAAAGGGGTAGAATATGTAATCATTTTATAGGATTTCTTTGAATTTAGAAGCGGGTGCACCGCAAACGGGACATTTATCCGGTGCATGCTCTTCTACGGTCATTCCGCAGACTTCGCACACATACATTTTCTTTTCCGGAAGATCTTTTCCCGATTCCACTGCTTTACTTGCCGCTTCGTAAAGTTTGTGATGGATTTTTTCTACTTCATTGGCCCAATTAAATGTTCTTTCTGCTTCTTTGTTTCCTTCTGCTTTAGAATCATTGAGAAACTCAGGGTACATTTTTGTAAACTCGTAGTGTTCTCCTTCAATTGCTGACTTCAAATTGGTCTTGGTATCATTAATTCCGGCCATTGCTTTGAGATGATTGTGTGCATGTACTGTTTCTGCTTCGGCTGCCGCTTTGAATAACTTCGCGACTTGTTTAAATCCTTCTTTCTCTGCCTGTTTTGCAAAGGCGAGATATTTCCGGTTTGCTTGTGACTCACCGGCGAAAGCATCTTTGAGATCTTGTAGCGTTTTACCCATATTTATCACGTTGAAAATTGCTACATTGTAATTTTGGTGCATCAAATTTAAACTCAGCCGTTAAAAAATTAAACCAGCGAAAATTTTGGATTTTTAAAAATTAAGCAGAAAAGCGGATGGAGTTATAAAATAATATCTGATCCATGATCTTTTTGGGCGGAATTCATATCTCTAATGATCAACTTAAATTCGTTGATAATGGATAATGCTTTTGTGTCTTGCTGATATTTAAAATCGAAAAACAACAAAGATTCTTCCTTCAACGATAAATTGATTAAAAAATAGCGGATTAATTTCCGAATTGAAGGGTGGTCGATGGTGATAAAGAGATCAAAGATCTCATTTATGAACGGTTGCGCTCTTTCCGATATCAATGCTAAAATAAGGATGTACAGCCACATTAAATTGTTTCCTGTTACTGCTGCCATCAAATCCGACTTTAGCGATTCGTAGAGACCCTGAAGTTTATGTTTTAAGATTGTGCGGTAAAGCATCAAGTAGCTATAGGGCGATGCGATTATTTTTTTTGTTTTTAAAAGGGTATATTTAGTTTTGGTTAAAATATTGGAAGCAATCATGGAATCGGAATGATAAAGAATATTGAAAAGCAAGTCCGGATTTGAAAAATGGTTAATTCGGGAGAGATCGTTTTCCAGAAATTGGAGAAGTTCTTCTTTAAAGTCGAGCAAGCAGAGAATGTACGTATTTGAGAGATGTTTGATATTCACGATTAGCTGGGTCAAAGGGGAGCCGTATTCAAGATGGAGATTGCGAAACCCGTTTCTTATGATGAGGAATTTCATTCGTTCAATGATCTCAAGCGATTTTAAATTTAGAATCACCGGCCGGATTGCGTGAAAAATAATGAACATTGTGTTTAATTTATTATACAATTTATCCTTGCGGTATTCCCGCTCCCCCTCGGAGATATCTTCTTCATATTCATCAATTTCATCGAAAAAGTCATCCTCATGGGTCCTTGCATGCATATTTATATAATGATTCGGGAATTGAAAGGGGGTCTGCATGCCGGGAATTCTGGTTTCCAATTCCGTGTCTAAATTGAAATTCAAGTAATAGAAGGCATCCAATTCGGTAATATCGTATTGATAAATTAACTTTGTGGTCTCGTCGTGATTGTGCGCCTCATGCATGGATCCATTTGATGATCGGTCAACGGGTGCATCTTGAAGCGAGATATTTTCATAGAAAAAGATTTGGTTCAATGCCGTGAAGTAGTGATTGAGAAAGGTATCGAAATGTTCGAGAAATACAGTAAGTCGAATTTTAGGCGTGAGAAATTCAAGTGCGGCAATTGCTTCTTTATTAACACGTTCAAAGAAGGAAAAAAAATGCATCAAAAAGAGATCGATAAATTCTTGGTCGATATTTTCAAGGCCTTTATTATATAGCTCTCGAATTACATACTTTCGCATATCCGGATTCTCAACAAACAAGAAGGCGGTAAGAAATTCGACCATTATAAAAAATATATATTAACGATATAAAAGGTTTTGTTTCGGAGGCCGAGATACACGAGTTAAATCCGGAATTTGAGGAATTTTCGCACGCACTTTGGCAAAAGGCTAAATTTTATAAAGGCAAAGCGGTTAAGCTATTGTAGACTCCGAAGTAACATATAACAATTCGAAACAACAACACCAAACTTTAAATATTCATGCTATATGTAATTAGTAGGAGTACAAAGGTGAACCAAATGGTAAAGAATGTTTGTAAAATCAACATTTCTCTGGCTGATCAGCCTTTATTTGTCTCGATTGCCGACCAAAACATGTCCATGGATGCGATAATTCAAGAAGCAATTCGATCTCTCAATGAATCCGGTCGTGCACATGAATCCCAACAGATCGCCCAATTGTACAAGGATCACACCATCATGTCCAAGGGCAAAGCGATGAGCAAAGGCTCTCTTTTCAAAGAATTGCCGAAAGAAATTAAAGAGATTAACGGCGAAGAGATTCACTTTGCAGAAATTGATTTGATCCGGATGCACCAAGGCGGTCTTTAAACACATTATCCTTTTTTCTCTTCCCTTCTGCGAGCGTTTCATTCTGTGAAAATTAGAACATATCTTTGTATTCATATTTTTAGGATTTTTTCCGCATCCCGAGGGTTCGGCAAATTTTAAAGAGAGGGGATTTTTTGGGAGTCACGTATAGAAATAAGAAATATTAAAAATCTTTAAAAAATTTGATTGCAAAGTAGGTGATATGAATCATTTTTGCGAGCGATTGAAGCGCGGCGTATTGGTTCTCGCTTCCGAGCACACGAAATTCGGGACAACGAAAGTTCCGGAAAAAAGTATCAGAGATATTGCTTCGGAAGCCGCAAACGCAGCGTTGAGTCAATCCGGAATGCCGAAAGAAGATATCGATTTTTTGGTGGTTTCAAACGCAATAGGATTTGCATTCGAAGGTCAAGGCCATACCAATGCGCTAATTGCTAATCATCTCGGACTTCAAGATATTCCCTCAATTCGAGTCGAATGCGCTTGCGCTTCGGGTGCAAATGCTCTGCGTATGGGAATTATGGCGATAGAAGCGGGATGGGCGAACAATGTATTGGTAGTTGGTGCGGAAATAATGAGCGGGATGGATCGCTTGATGACCCAGAAAATCATTTCGGGAGGCGGAGACGCCATGATGGAAGCACCGGTCGGTGCCACTTTTCCGGGGTTGTATGCTACATACGCATCCGCGCTAATCCACGAGTTTTGTCCCGACTTCAAATACGGAATGGAGAGTTTATCGTATATTGCGCTAAAAAATCATCGAAATGCGGCACACAACGAAAAAGCGCAACACAATTACACGATTGAAGATTTGGCCAAAAAGAAAGGAATTGACGATGTTTGGGCGTTTCTTAACAATCCGAAAACCAATCCGCCCATTGCTTGGCCCCTTCGACTCTTTGATTGCTCCCCGACCTCGGATGGCGGAGCCGCAGTCGTCTTGTCAGCAAAGGAAATTGCGCCATCTTATAATGGTATGAAAAATGCAATAGAAGTCAAATCGAGTGCATGCGCAACAGGCCATCTGCCCATGGGCTTAGCACCTTCGCTCACCGGTTTGCGCGCGGCCGAAGTGTGCGCTGTCGAAACATATAAGCAATTGGGAATCGACCCGGACAACCCAACAAGCCAGATTTCTGTTGCGGAAGTCCATGATTGCTTCACAAGCGCCGAAGTTATGGCGATCGCAGATTTACATTTCGTTTCGAGAAAACAAGCCATGGATGCTGCGAGGAATGGAATTACCGCGGTTGGTGGAAAAATCCCCGTTAATACATCGGGCGGATTGAAGGCAAAAGGCCATCCGATCGCCGCTACGGGCTTGGCTCAAGTGGTCACCATTCAAAAACAATTGTTGGGGAAAATGCCAAAGGCAGTTCAAGTGGAGCATCCGAAATACGGACTCTGCCATAATGTCGGAGGCACCGGAGGCACCGCATGTGTTCACGTATTCAGTCTCCCGGAGGTGAAATAACCTATGGCCAATCAAATTCAAGAGTCGGATCTACACAACACACCGAAGACCCAAATTCAGTTCATGAATTTAATCAACAAAGACATTCTCGCATTCGTTCAATGCGATTGCGGCTACGCATCCTTTCTGATAACCGACGTATGTCCGAAATGCAAAGGAAATACGAGATGGAAGATCATTACCTCTCATGGAACCGGAAAAATCGTGAGTTATTGTGTGGTATATGTGGGGCCGCCCGAACTTATGGATATCACACCCTACATTTCAGTTATAGTAGATTTCGGCGCCGGTTTGCGGATCTCCGCTATTCTCTCAATGAAATTCGATATGAATAACCCGCCGATGGATCTTATAGGGAAATCCGTTTCCGTGAAATGCCTCGAGCGACCCAATCGAAAAATTTTGGGTGTTGAATTGGTACAACGCTGAATTCATCATTTTTTGGAAATATATTAATAGAAAGAGGAGACAAATAAAATTATGATTAAAACGAAGTTTTTAGAACTTTTCGGAACGAAATATCCGATTGTTCAAGCCGGTATGGGCCCCTATAACACGACAAAGTTATCCGCTGCAGTTGCAAATGCGGGAGGGCTTGGCTTGATTTCGACGGTAGGAATGGGCTCGTTTGAACTCCCCGGACTTGGTAAATTTAACTATTCGGCAATTTTCGGAAAAGGAACTCCCGATGAATTATTGGGCCAAGCGGTAGATTATGTTCTTCAAGAGACTAAAGGAAATCCAGATGCCAAATTCGGAGTCAACATTCCGGTCTCGGAAGAATTTATCCCGACCGCCACCACCCTCATTACCTATCTGGTGTCGAGAATAAAGAATGATGAGGAAGTGAAGAAGAAATTGGTGGCCATATTTACCTCCGCCGGAGATCCGTTGCCTTGGGCTAAAGATTCGGGAAATAAAAAGAAGATTTTAGCAATCAAAGAAGAATTGCCTTCCATCCGATGGGTTCACGTAGTGCCTTCGGTGAAAGCCGCGAAGCGATGCGAAAAGGCCGGTGTAGATGCGATTGTTGCTTCGGGTAGAGAAGGCGGTGCACATTGCTCATGGCGGGATACTTCTTCGATGGTATTGATTCCGGAGGTCATTAAATCCGTTGCTGTTCCCGTGATCGCTGCGGGCGGTTTTTGTGATGGGCAAAGCTTGGCTGCCGCCTTAGCCTTGGGTGCGATTGGTGTTCAGATGGGAACCCGATTTATCGCCACACAGGAATCCGATTTTGATCCCGGTTGGAAGGAGCATATTGTGAAATGTAGCGAAGAAGATTCTTTGGTTGCTCGGGGATT
>CAZUTM010000112.1:0-15371 GCA_964623665.1 uncultured archaeon | reverse complement strand
TTGTTTCCAAATGATACGGAAAAAAAGGTTTGTAATTATTTATTCAAAATAGTCCCAACTATTAATGTTGTAGTTCCTTTTTTATTAAACATAAAACGTTGGAAAAAAACACGTAAATAGAGTTATCCACGTTCATATTTCATCATGGTATTCGATGGGAACTGCCCTAAGCCCGAGAATCCTTTAAACCATAATTGTTTTGAGCAATCGAATGTGAATCATTTAAAAAAATCATAGCGGAAAACGAACGAATGTATAAATTATCTTTGAGATCGAGCCCGTGAAAGCAGAGAAGTGCAATTTTTAACGCGTTTTCATATATATTCAAAACTTTAATTCTTCGTGGCTTAAAGTTTTCGACGCAAGATGAAATAGACAACGGTTTCTACAATAATAGCAATCGAAAGTCCTAAAAACACCCAATGCCACCAATCCAAGGTATATGCATCAGATTCAAAGAAATCAATGAATGCGGTCAAGAAGGATACAAATAAATAGAGAAACCAGCCGTACCCGTAGACATATTCATTAGTGGTTCCAAACCATCCATTTCGGAATGCTTTGTAATTAAATGTATGCAAGGCTACGGCGAATCCCCACGGAATGGCGGTCCAGCCCAAAATCCGGAAATCAATTTTCACGAAATAGAACACGATGATGAGAATGATATTCGTTAGTATCCAGAGCGTGCAGTTGATTTGAAGCCATATTCTCCTCGAGATGATTTCTTTTGCGATTTTCGTTAATGTTTCTCTATTTTCTTCGATGAATTCTTCAATATTTTCTTTATTTTGATTTATATCTTTGATGTTTTCCATAATAATCCTCTTATTACGTTAATTGTGCGAGTTTCTCCTCAAGCATTTTTATTTTTGCTTTGATCTTTTGAATTTGCTTACTTTTTTTGCTCCGAATTTTTGCTTCTGATTGTTTTTCTTGCCGCTTTTTTGCCGAAACAAGATTATTCATTTGTGTTTGTGGTAATGATACAATTCTTCGAATCTCTCTTTCAATATTCTCATTGATGAATCGGGTTTGCCGCTCTATAGAAGCATGTCGTAAGTGGCGTTGTCGTTCTCGAATTTTATAGATCTTGATTATTCGATCCGGTTTATTAAATTCTTTTTCGAATAATTCGGCAATTTTTCTGTTCACGAATTGTTTAATCTTCCCGCTGGTGACTTTCTTATCGATTTTTCGTTTAAAGCCTTCCATTACAATTTCTTTATCGCTTCTTCTTGCATCCGATTTTTGTTCTTCTATCTCATTATCCTTTTCTCCGGATGATACCTTTTGCTTGGGTTGAATAATCGACAGAGGTTTTAAAATGGGTTTACGATTTAACAGATTGGATAGATATTCTGAAAATTTCTGAAAGATTTCTATATTTCCGGAATAGCGTTTCAGATCTTCATAGAAAATGTGTTCAAATTCAAACAAAATCAGATCTATCAAGTCTCTTGAGCCTTTATTTCCTACCGCTTGCTGAAAGGCACATATGACGATAGTATATTTGCCGTTCATCATGCTAAACATGAGATTTTGGAACATTATTTTCTCTATCATCGAGCTTGCAACTTCTTGGCCAAAACTTCTCATTGCGCTGAAAAAACCGGCAACCAAATCTGCATCTGTAGAAATGGGTGCATAATGTTGGTCGAAAACGCATACGCCTGATGCGGATTCGAGAATCCAAACGTGCAATAAATGATTTGAAGCACGAAGCTTTCCGGATTGTCCGATCATTTGAATCCTCAATGAGTTGGTTTGAAATTTGAAAATAATAAAAAATCAAGTGCAAATAGATTGAATGGATGTTGGGTGGTCAGTTCTTATAATTCTTCTTTGGCGATTTGTAATTTCGAGGTAATTTTTGCAGCGGTATCCGCATCGGTAATGAACGTGTAGAGATACCCCTTGGTGCGAAGTTTGACTTTGGTATAATCTTTACCCGCTTTCAATCGGTATGCAGTGGCCCGCTTCGCAATCTGTTCAAATTCCTCAACGGTCTTAATTTCTTTTGGCATAATAAGGAAAATAGAGGCGGGATTTATAAAAAACTTTGGTTTTATAAATGAATTATTTCGATTGATATAAATCTAGCTGAAGGGTCATGGTCATCGCTCTCGGACCGAATGTGGTGAGAACATAAATATTTTCGCGACTTCCGAGTTTGGCCTTTCCATTAATAATCGGTACCACGAGTTCCCGATGTCCAAATGTTGATGCGATAATATGGTCTTGAAAATTGAAATCGGCGCGGTGTTCATCCGCTTTGAGCGTATGCATCCGATGGCCCACTGGTTTCATGCTTTCCTCGCAAAAGGTATAATGTAATTCCAAATAGTTGCCAATTTCATGCTCATTTACCAATAAAGATACCGTCGTATGGTGCGATTTGATAAGCAGTTGACCGTGTGCACCCGGATGCATCTTAAGTTTGTTTTGAACCCAATTTGATACCACATCGGAGATATAAAGCAATTGGGTGATCGAAAACGATTCTAATTTCAAATCCGCCGTGATGATGGAATGATTTCCATCGATTTGTGCGCTTTGTTCATTTATTATTGACCGATATTCAGCGATCGGAAGGTTATAATAATGATTCGATGGCGTTATGTTTAATCGATAAATCCGATGTGCATTTCTAAAAGACCAAATTCGAAGTAAGCATTTGTGCGCAAACGGAAGCGATTCGGTAGCCTCGTATAACGCACGTGTTAATTGAGACACTTCTAAAGTTGGTGTCGCGCTGCCCAACAATAATTTGGACCAGCAATTTTGGACAAATCCCGGAATCCCAAATAATTGCGAAAAGTAATCTTTGGGTTGGAATCCTCCGAACGCGCGCGGGTCGATTTCGAGCGCCACATTTGGATACCACGCTGCTATATTGACCAATTCTTTTCCTCTTCCCACAAGATCGATCCCCGATATGATGATCTGCAGGTTCGGGTGATGCGAGACAAGTGATTCGATAATTTCGGGGGTCACACGATCGGGGGTGTTGTTCAGCATATGATGAATCCCGGTGTCAATTTTCAACGGAATTCGGTGCTGTTCGAGTAATGCATACAACGGATTCATTGCATCCGAGCTTAGCGCTAGGTTTGCGTATGATGGATAGACAACCACCGCCGCCAAAGATTTGATGTTTGTTTCTATTAAGGATAGACAGTCTTGTGCACCGTTGAAAGAGAGCACGGGTCTAAATATTGAATATTTTTTGCAATAGTCCAATACCAAACTATTCGGAATGGAGAGGAGGTGATTTGCTTCAAATGCTTGCAAACACACGACGCCGATTTCCGAAGCCCGCATTTCAATGGCGAACTCACCCAAGCTAATCTTTCTTTTATACATCAGCGGAGAATGCGACTTTGTTGCCTCGAATTTCTCGGTGTCGAGTGGCGATTCATTGAATAAAGGCCAAACGAGGCTATCCACCAAAGGCAGATCGAACGGATAACGAAGATTTTCATTCCAAAATACGGGATAAAAATCCGGACAATAGAGTCTTTCAAACATAATCTATGTGGCTAAAGATAGACAAAAAATATAAACCTACGGGCTCTTCAGTCTCGCTCTCAAAAATCTCGTTTTAAAAAGCGGTTAATTCTTTCCGAAATGCTTAATGATGAATTCTTTTGCGGCAAGACCGACCTCATCGCTTCTTGATGCAAAAAAATGATCCATCGCGCGGATGATTACTTTTTCCTTTGGGGCCTCGAATTTGGAATACCATTTTTCGAATTCCGAAAGCGGAGTAAAATCGTCACTATCACCGGTGATAAACAATTTGGGTTTTGATGTATTGCTCTCCTCTGCATGCTTTGGAAACATTGTGAATGGGAATGAAACAGCGATATATGCCGAAACTCTCTCGTCCGTGGCGGCAACAGAGCATCCCACGGCGGCTCCGAAAGAATATCCCGCAACTATCACATGAGAGAGATCCGGGATCTTCTCGAATAACACGCCAATCATTTGCCGAACATCATCTTTCTCTCCGATTCCGTCTGAATAACGGCCCGAAGAAGATCCAACGCCTCGAAAATTAAATCGCACTGTTGGAATGATTTGTGAGCAAAATTTTTCCAGTTTTCGAACTACAATGTTCCGAAAATCGCCGCCAAATTGAGGATGCGGATGACAAATGACCATACCAAGCGAATATTGCGGATTTTCGGGTTTCCGGATTTCGTATTGTAGAGTTTCCATGAATCGCTATAATTTCCGTTCTTATTTTAATATTTCGTTCATGCCCATTATATATAATTTCATTGAAATTTACGCCCGTTATTTATAAGCAGCGTGCGTAATTTCTTATGAAATTTCACATAATAATCGAAAAAATCATTATCAAATAAAAAACGGATTGAAAGGGGCTTACAATAAAAAACTTCATCAAAATAAATATAGAAACCTATTTAATTCATTGGAATTCGAAATTTGAAGTCAAACCGCGATGGTCGATATACATCCACGCAAATTTATGCTTCTTTTTGAATTCTCTTAAATCATCGGCTAATATAGGTTGACCGATAGCGAATTCTGAAAAAGAGGAAGTTCCAAGCATATGATCAAGTTTTCGCTTTATGAGCGGATAATTTGTGGTCGATGCGGAGCTTCCGAGGGAAGCATCTTGTATATTCGGCAACTGCAATAACTTTTTAATGGCTTGGGAAGACTTGGATTTCGGATTTCTCGTTTCATCTTCATTGAAATCACCCGCTATTAAGATTCTGCCATCGCATTCTTTATTAGCGCGATTGAACGCGTCTTTTATTATCCACTCATTGATTTCATACGCTCTGCGTTCATCATTCCATGGCCCACTTGTCACGTGAACATTTACAACTAAGATCTTTTCCGAACTTTGGTTGGTTTTGATGATTGCGGAAGTTACATCGAAATCTGCGGGAATACCGAACGCTTCGGGGTCGTTCGACCCATTATATTCATGTTCTTGCCGAATCGTTATTTCTCCGGTATTGGGTCGAATGAATCTTTTTGAATAACATCGATACGAATTCGGCTCGAATCCACCGAATGATTTATGAACCGCAATCAAATCATTCAATCCTAAGACCTCATATTCCGAGTATTCTTTAGGAAATAATTCTTCAACGAACGTCCACGTTTCTTGAAGCAAACATATATCATATTTTGCCGTATGAATTTTTCTTCCAATCATTTTTGCAAGAGTCGGGTCAAAGAGACTATAGGTATAATGCTTTCCTTTGGGATGGAAACACCCGATATTTGCCGATAGAATCGAGCCTTTTATCATTTATAATCAGCATTTTTAAGAAATCCGTTAAATCTTTAAAGCCTTTCTTATCCTATTTCGATTATGGAATCCCTTCCCTTTCGTATTCTTCTTTTTGGCGATGCACACATTCACACCCGTGCACGACAATTAGAAGCCCCGATTCTAAAAAAATTTGAAGAATTGCAGCATAATACAGAAATTCCGCTGAAGCAAGTATTTTATACCGGAGACATCGATACAAGCCAAAAATTTTACGAACAGATTAGCGACTTCTTTCAAGTTCAAAAAATCCAATTTGTGGAAGGGAACATGGATTTCAAAATGCCGTTCAAAATCCCGAAGTCTCAAAAAATGGTGTTAGAATTCGGCTCGAGTGAAAATCGGGATTCTTATAAAATGAACATCGGTATTACGCACGGAGATCAAGTTCATCCCCGTGGAGATATTTATGGACTCACCCATCTTGCAAAGGAATTAAATGTAGAGATTCTTGTAACGGGCCACACGCACTGCGACATGTGCGAGTTGAGCGATCAGCAGCAAATTTTGCTGTTAAATCCCGGCTCTGTAACCGGCGCTTGGAGTGTTATTGCCACGGGCCTGATGTCCTTTCAAACGCTGAGTTTCTTGACTTTAAACGGGCAAGGGCTTGCAATTCGCGTTGATACGTACATTTTGATGGGTGAATCATTAGAAATCAAACGGAATGAATTTGTCTTTCGAGATTCAAAATTTATACCAACGCGCTAGCCAAGGGATCTGAGCATTCCCAAAGAACATTCACGTGGAATTCTGAACGTGGAAAACTCTGTTAACGGAAACTTTTTTTTAGTCTATTTTTTATGTTTAATAATAGTTTTAATTCAAATTCCATGAGATTCCGTTTTGCTAAACTTGAAAAGTTAACAAAAAAAAGTCAAAAATTAGTTTTGGAATAATAGATCTATAGTAAAATCTATTTAGGTCTTTTATTCACGCTTCTTTAAAGCCCTTAACGAATCTATTGAACTGTATTTCAGCATTGCATCAACCGCAGCCCGAACATTGCGAACAGGGGGATCCAACAAATCATGGGTAAAGCCCGGAATATAACACGCATCTTCCGGTGTGTACACCGCATCCCGAATTGTAGTTTTCACGTGATCTTCAATTTCTTGAGCGGAATCCGAAAAACTCACCACATTGCTCGCATCGATTGCGCCTATCATGATCAGCTTATTTCCGACCTTTTGCCGGATCCTGGCAGGATCATTAAGCGCGGCTCGTTCGATCGTTTGCCACGCATCAATACCGCCTTCGATCCAATTCTCTACCAGAGATTCACCGAACCCGCAAGAATGGATAATTGCAAACCCGCCTTTTTTATGAATATAATCTGTGATTTCTTTATACAGAGGAACCCAATATTTTTTATGCAATTCGGGGTTGATGAGCGAGCGCGCTTTTTGTCCCGAGTCATCCCAGAACCACATAAAATCGATTTGCGCATCCACCGCTTCGGCGAGTTCGAATTGCAGTTTGACATTTTTCAAGATCCACTCTTTGACCTCATGCAACCATGCTTGCAATTGTCCCGGATATTTTTTCGACATAATGGATACCGTGGGTTGACCGGAGCCCATTCCTTCCCACACTGCCTCGAAAAGCCCACCTGCAGAACACATCAAGGCAAAATCAGAAAAGCCGGACTCGGAGAAGTTGTTATAATTCTGCTCATACCATTTTAAACGCTCTTGAAAATGCTTTTTTTGAGCCTCCGATGGTGCATATTTCTCATCCCATGGATGCCCGTATTTCGCATAAAAACGCTCACGAACCTCGTGCGGTTCGATTATGGTGCCATCTGCTTGCTTTTGTCTGCTGAAATAGCCGTCGATATACCAACTATATTCAACGCCGTGTATCTCCGTTCCGGAAGCCGTGGTCGTACCGTGCGGGCCGATGGTAATTTTCACTTTTGATTTGTCATATGGCCCCCACATAGGATGATCCTCGGGAAGCGGAACGCTGGACCACCCCGTTGGATAATTCAAGCCCATATTCTCCCATTCCGAGCATATATATTTCTTCATGGTCATATCTCCGAAATATGTTAAGCGAACGAAATTATCGGGGATCTGTTCCGAATCCACCATTTTGGCCCATTCTTGATAAAACAGCCCTTGTTGCGGTGTACTAAGAGAAAGCATCGGAAGTCGATCCAATTCACCCGTATTATGCTCAAAGACTGCACGAAAACGTTCTCTTGCTGAAATTTGTTTTTTCATTCAAATCATTATTCCAAAGAATTTGACGAATTAAAAGCATGTGCCAAAACCCATATATGCGACTCAATTTTTGATAATAGTATGCCAAATTTAATAAAAAAGAAAGGAGCCTCAGCGAACCCGTTCATTGTAAAATTAAGCGTGGCTTTATTGCTTACAAGCATGTGGACATCTTTATCGCTTGGTATGCTGCATGCTTCTACATCCTTACAGCAGACCGCAAGGACCCAAATTCTTACTCCGCCGATGCCTTCGCAAAGTACCGATTTACTAATCCCCATTATCAATTCGACGAATTATTTGTTCGATACTTCGCATTATTATCGGTATACTGCGTATCCAGATAGCGGAATCATATTGGCCGGCAATACTCATACGCCGGGCATTCTGCCTTTGCTTGTGATGGTCGACAAAATTGATATAAATCAGATTAAATGGAACATATCGAGAGCGAATTATGGGTATTCCCACGACCTTGCGCTTTCAAAGAACCAAAAATCCGTGTATTGGTTGGTTTCGAATTTAACCGGATCGACCTATTATCCGCTTCTTGTTAAGGTGTCGGTTGAAAACGGGAGCATCGAATGGCTTAATGAATTCGACAGTCCGCTTATCGATGAAATCACTTTTCCGCCACGCTTGTGGGTGACCGAGAATCCAAGCGGAGAGGTACTGATTTCATTTAACTCGCCGAATCCAACCAACAATACGTTTGCTATGTCCAAAATATACTGCATAAACGCTTCGGGATCCGTCGTCTATAATTATTCGATTTCGGATGATTCAAAACATCTGTATTCCACAGACATAATATACGATCCTCTAACAAAAAATACGGCCATTTCGTTATTTATCGTAGAAGAAAGCGGAGAAAGTTATTCCAAAATTGTTTTTTATTCGGATCAAAACAAAAATCATGAAATTTTATGGAAAGCGGATCGCAGTCGCGGCGATGATTTTGTGGATTATTGGATTCGCGGATTGATCCTTATTCTTGAACCCAACGAAATCAACAAATTATTACCAGTAAACTCATTCAGATCGCAATTATTCGCGGTCATGACAAATCGAATTCAGGGCGAAATTGTTTATAACATTTTTATCGCCTCCATACCTCTATACGAGCAACATTTCTTATCGATCCTTGACCTTAACAAAATATCTCCCACCAAAATCTTTACCGGGCAATTCTTTTGGATGGATTTCAAAAGCCATCTCACAAAATCAACGCATTATCTGGCTTTTGATTTCAATTCGATCTTTGTGATGGTACAAACGAGTATGTTCAATCTCACGCTTATTCAAACATCTTGCAATTCGTTTCAAGCGGTAAAAAACTATACTTATAATGCTCAAAGACCGGGCTTCGACCGTATCATGTATCCAAATCTCCATTTTGACTCCGATAATCGTTTGATTATTCTCGCCGGCTTGAAAAGAGCAAATGAAAACTATTGGAATTCGATGATTTCAATATTCAAGCCGATATATTACGACCCCTATGCTTCATTGGAACCAACCCCATTGTATATTTGGCTTGTGCTTCCCTTACTCTTTGTTCCGATACTGTTGTTGAAAAAACCGAAAAAAATAACATCCTAAATCAGAACGTGGATAATTCGGTCCACGGAAACTTTTTTTCAGATTTCTTTTGCGTTTTTTTATGTTTGATTTTTCAAATTCAAAAGCCTTTTTTGTATAAAAAATCAACTAAGTTTGAACAACATGAATCAGAATACACACACATTCAGCCCAGAAATTCAACAAATCCTTGATGGCATCCTTTCGGAAGATTCTATTGAAGCAATTTCGTATGCATACGAGCTTGGGGATAACCCTGATAAAGTTCAATCGCTGAAGGCGCTGATTTTTGCCCTTGAAAGAGTGGAGCCCGAAGTCAAATTGGTGATCATTGATATTCTTTCTCAGACAGATTTCTTTGGGGAAGAAATTGTCTTGCCATTATGCGCCCGGCTGTCGGATGCGGATGCGGAGGTTAGAGCACATGCAGCATCCGTAGTTGCTACCACAAAAGATCCGAGAGCGGTGGATCCTCTCATCAAAGCCATGGAAAACGAACAAGATCCGGATACCAGATATGCACAAATGAGTGCGCTTTCCGCGATCGGGGATAATAGGGCCACGAAATCCATTCAAAAATGGACCAATTCTGAAAATTGGTTGGACCGGTATAACGCTGTTGATGCGCTGGGGAATCTTGCAGATGAGAGTTCGCTTCCTGTAATGCTGCGCTTGCTAAAGGACCCCCACCCGAAGGTTCGAGAAAACGCGGTTCTTTCTTGTGGATACTTTGACAAACCCGAAATTCGTAATCGACTTCTTGAATTACTTGAAGATGATGATGTTTCCGTGGTGGCGGCAGCGATTTATATGTTAGGAGAATTCAAATTTTCAGAAGCAATTCCTTCACTCCTTGATTTGCTGAAATGTGATGATGAAGAGATTCTGATTTTAGTTTTGGAATCGCTTGCAAAAATCCGGAATAGTGAAACCGTGAGATACGTTGTCCCTTTATTCAATCATCCTTCTCCCAATGTCATTAAAGCGGTTGTTGAGATGCTCGATTTATTCAACCCCGCGGATTATTTTGAAGCCTTGGTCAATGAAATCCTTTGCGATCCGAAAATCGAGTATTTAAAGAAGATCGCAAACGATAAAAATAAAGTTGAAAATATGATGGGCGCAATTCAAAAAATTGATTACCCGGATTGGACGATCCGGCTCATTACACTCATCATGACAAAGCGTAAGCGATCGGGATGAATGGTGAAATTATGTCTGAACTCAACCATTCTAACAAAGCCGGAACGGCTAACCAACCGCAGAATTCTGAATTGGCGGTGAAGAATGCACAGCAAACAGAAAAGATCAGAGCAAAGCTCATAAGAAAGGCCTGGGAAATGTATAAGTCCGGCCTCAATGATCCCTTTCGGCCCACATACCATTTTATTTCTCCCGGAGGATGGATGAACGACCCGAATGGACCCATTTTCTACAAGAACCGGTATCATATCTTTTTCCAATATTGCCCATTGAAAAATCGTTGGGCTCTCCCCATGACTTGGGGGCATGCATTCTCCGATGATCTTTTACATTGGACGTATAGCTCACCAGTACTTATTCCGATTAAATATCGAAATGAGATTGCTGCATTTTCGGGATGTTGTATCGAACTGAACGGAATCCCCACAATATTTTATACTTCGGTCAAATCTATCCCCGACATTTTATTGGGCACATGTGTACGGATTGCACAACCCCAAAGCGATGAACTCGAAAAGAATGAACTGATACATTGGAATATCATCGAACAACGCACAATACATAAAGATCAAATAAACCAAGGCATGTCGATTCGACATTGGCGTGATCCTTTCGTTTGGAAAGATCCGGAAAGCAACGAATTTCGCCTCATCTTGGGCGGCGTAAACCAAGAATCTAAAAGGCCGCTCATCTTGCTTTACGGCTCAGAAAACGCTATCGATTGGAAATTCAAATCGGTGTTATATGAAGGCGAACTGAATGAATGCGCATCTTATGAATGCCCCGTATACTTTAAAATAAACGGAAAAGATGTGCTCATTGCCTCAAATTACAAAGGCGTAATATACTTCGTAGGCACGATTAAAAACCACCGCTTCGAAGCCACATATCGCGGATGGCTCGACCACCGCTACGAATTTTATGCAACCACCAAAATGAACGGAACCGGTGACCGTATCCTATTGTGGACCTGGTTCAAAGAAGGCGGGAAAAAATATTGGAACGGATGCCTAACCCTCCCTCGGGAAATCATCGGAATAGAACAAAATCGCTTGATTTTTGAGCCCATTAAAGAATTTAACGCATTGATGCAATCACCAATCGAATTTCCTAACCAAATCATCCAAAAGGATTCCGAAGTCACCATCTATAACTCCGATTCGGGCAAAGACTTGCTTGAATTCACCATCGAATTCGATCCGAATGAACAAAAAGAGAATAGCCTTGCCATCAAGATCATCCAAAAATACCCAAGAAATCCAAAAAAATCGAAGCATATAAGAAGCGCGTTGCTCGATTTCACGAAAAGAATCATTACAATCGAAAACACAACAACCAAAATGAACCGGGTTCAAGACTCCAAAAGGATACCTTTGAAAATGTTCGTTGATCGTTCGAAAATCGAAATCTTTATTGAAAAGACCGATTCCATCTGCTTCTCTCTACCTATCAATGTAAAAAAATACGGCATTGCGGTTCAAATCTGTGCATTGACACCAAAACCGATTAAAATCGACAATATAAAACAAGTTCCCATGAGTCCCTTGCAATTTTCATTTCATTGGTCATTTCGATTGTAAATAACGTCCCAAGGTCAAACCTTTGAAATCGATAGGGTAGTGGCGATATCCGCAGAATGTATCCAATCATTTCCCGGAAGCTACCATTTTTTCCGACCGTTTTTTACATGGATTTTTCGTTTTTTTGTAGAGTCTATATATTGCCCTATAGATTAATATAACTCTATCGAGAGCCTTCATATCAAAGGCATCTATTATATATTTGTATGAATGCTACACCATGTGATGAACCTTACGATGAGCGCGGGCTCTGGGATTTGTTGGTTAGAATGCATTTTCCGTTCAAGCCGTATCAGCCCGTGTACCCAATAAAGATGGAAAAGAAAGTCCGAGTAAACCTGTTTGTTGCAATAATTATTAATATTTTGGCACTTTTGGTTCTATTTGCTCTTCTTACTCTTTTTTGATTTTCTAATACTGCGATCTTTTATTATCTCTATATTTACATTTGCCAAGGCCTTTGAACGAATATCTTCATCCTCATCTTGAATGAGAGTTATAAATTCTTCAAACAGCGGAGCATTCAGATTCCCTGCAATATTTAACCGAATCGAATCTTCGGTTCTTGCAAATAGTTTTTTATAATCAGCAAAATTTACCGCATTTGGATTTCCTGCCACACCATTTAAAACCAGATTATCGGTGTCTTTAAATAACATTCGATATTGTTCAAACCGGGGCGCACATTCGTTGGCAGCCAATTTCATCCGAATAAAATCTCCGCGATCCGAAAATAAAGCTTGAAATTCATCAAAATAACAGGCATTCGGATTGCTCGCTATCGAAATTCTCACCAGATCATCATTTTGATTAATCAAATTTTTAAAGTCCGGATAGATCACCGCATTCGGATTCAACGCAAGGTTACCCAACAACGATCGTTCCGTACTATTAAAAAATGACCTGAATTCTTTGAATATCACGGCATTCGGGTTATGTGCAACCGCTCTAAGCACGTTAAGATCATGATCTCCAAATAATTTCTCATATGATGGGTTATTCGGCGCAATTAAATTACTAGCAGCACATACACGTACATTAACATCGGGATCCGAAAACAATAATTCATATGATTGCAGCTCAACCGCGCACGGGTTATCCGTTGCATTGATCCTAACGCTCGGAGAAGGATCCGAAAACAAATTGTTAAATTCTTTAAATCTCGTAGCATTCGGATTCGCGGCACATTCGATCCGTATATTTTCGACCGAACTCGCAAATAATTTGCTATATTCTTCAAATATCGGTGCGTTTAAATTCTCTGCAAGTGAAATGAGCACATTAGTATCTTTGCTATAAAAAAATTGCTTGAATTCTTTATATATCGGCGCATTTTCATTACGGGCTAATAGGCTTAGCGAATCGCTCGCAAGGATCGAAAAAAGCGATTTAAATTCGGGCAAGGAAACCGCATTCGGGTTTTTTGAAATCGCTTTATATACACGTGGGTGCTGGTTATTAAATAGCGTTCGGTATTCTTCATACTTCACCGCTTCCGGATTTGCGGCCACCTCGATTCGTATTTTGTAGTTCGAATCAAAAAATAATTCACGAAAAGTGCTGTGTTTCGCGGATTCAGGCCTATTGATAATTTCAAATAGAGACATTTGAGGATTTTCAATTAGCCAATTATATTCTTTAAAGATCTTGGAATTGGAATTTTCAGCAAGCGCAAGCCGAACCCCAAACTCGGGCATTTTAAATAAACATTTAAATTCGTTCAAAACCGGAGCATTGAGATTTAATGCTAAATTTCTATTAATTGTTTCATCCTCTTTCTTGAATAAAATCGAAAAAGAATCAAAGATCGGTGCATTCGGATTCGATGAAACCCCCCATAGGCAATAACGATTATCTCCTTGAATAAGATACAAAAATTCAATATGATTACATGCTGTCGGTTTATTTGATATACGTGCTAAATGATCGGGATTGAGAATCATCAATCCCAGCAGATCTTGATCGATGTTTCCGATTTTATTTTTGTTTGCGTAAATGCCATTCATTAAATGCTCGAGATCTCCAATCCTAACGGGCATGGTTCCAATATTTTGCGAAAGAGCGAGAGTTCGAAGCCCTTTCACCTTGGAAATTTTTGAGACCACCTCATTTATTTGATTTACCTCAACTTCGGCTTTAAAATACACTTTAATTGACAGAAGCTGAAATTTTATAAAAATATATTCGACCTTCTGAACGATCTTGGAACCCAGAACAGCCCATTGAGATCTCAAAAACGTCTGACCGTTGTTGGTGATGATTTCATATTTATCCGCTTCACATTCTATTTTCATGGAAGCATCCCGTTTAGCCTTCGGAGTAAATGATGACCGCATTCGCATTTCAAGCCATATAATATAAAAATAATTATGTAGAAAAAGATTCATATTCATTAAATTTTGAACATTCAATCGTTTTTACGCATATTTCTACAAAAGACTTGCTGGCACACTCCATGTATCGTCGATAACTCGATACAACCTTATTATTTTGTATTTTTCTGTTCCGAAACTGCATTGTAAATTGTTTGCATTACGCAATTGAAAGAGATTACACGAGAGCCTTTGAAATTTGCATAAAATTATTAAAATTAATGATCTTTCAATTGGGATGGGCAGATTTTTATTTTACTTCATTTTTCTCAAAATATCCACATTGGAGGTGGCCAAATGAACAATCAAAGTGAGAAAAAAGCAAATTTAAAATCGGAGCAATCCATAAACAGACAAAATGAAACCATGATCATTCATAGTTCTTTTCAACAAGAAGAATCCGAGGGCGAACCCTCACTGTCGCCATCGGAAAGGCCCACACATAAAGAAGAAACGACAGAAGCATTGTGGGATGAAATCGGGTTCCACAAACCGATTGCGGGTTTTTGGTATAATATCATTTACACGATCCTCGGAATCTTCATTTCGGCATTCTTTGCCGGATATTTGCTTTCGTTCTTTTATCCGTGGCCCGAATCTTTCGGTTATAAAGATATTGTGTTTTCCTACTTCAATTTGCTTTGGATTTTATTTGATACCGGCACCCGTGCGGTCATGAGTCGGTATATTCCGGAAACGAATATCAAAGACCCGCAAAAGATGATGAAATATATTCAATATTTCATCTGGTACCAAATGATTACGGGCCTTTTGCAGACCACGATAGTGTCCGTTTATGCTTTGTTCTTCGCTTCGAAAAGCACGATGGCTTACACGGTGTGGATCATGTTGGTCGCTTCGACCACGCAATATCCCGGTTTCTTGCATGTGTTCAGAAGCGTGTTGGAATCTTTGCAGCAATACGATAAATCGCAAACACTTAATTTTCTCACAAGTACAATCGTGCAGCGAATTACCGAGATGGGGTTCGTGTATTTGGGCCGGTTGTGGGGGGAAGCGAATCCGCAATTTGGCCCGATAATGGGTATCGCAATTGGTGCTTCCATCGGACTTTATGTCGATGATTTTG
>CAZUTM010000111.1:0-15408 GCA_964623665.1 uncultured archaeon | reverse complement strand
AAAAATTAAATTATACTTCGGATAGGTAAATTTTATCGAATACCATTTCGGAAGCGTATCGATAAATCCATCGGGAACCCCAAACTTCTTTTGCATTTCTTTAGCATCGAAATCTTTTTTATCCGCATGTTCTAATAAATAAGGGTCATACAGCACTTCATAATTGAGCTTGGAATCCGATTCCAACACTACGTTTGCCTCGGACTCGGAAAGGTTGATTATCCAATAATTTTCTGTAGTTCGGATTTCTACCTTATTCCTCTTTGATGACAGTTCGGAATATTGATAAAAAGTATCCCCTACAAGAACGCGAATACGATGAGGCGCGGCCGAGTTCACAGAAATTGTCAAAGCTTTATTAAGATTCTTGCGAAGCTCTGTTCCGCGACCCGGAATCAATTTAATCTCCGATTTCATACTTTTATTAACAATAGAAGACAAAAAAATCTATCGAAATCAAAAAAGATTATTCGATTCCGAGAATAAATGCTTTTCTATATACGATTGCCGCGATGGTTTGCAAAATGCACCCGATAACCACTTCCCATCGATAGGAAACCGCAGAAATCCAGCCCAATTCCATGGAAATCGCAAGACCTAATCCGAGAAGTATAAACGCCAAAATTGCAAATAACGATTGCTTCTTTAAATTGCCCGTAGAATTAATATACAATTTAATATTAACCCCGATATTCACAAACATACCCAATAATATTGATAGAAAGCCGGCCACCACCGTTACTACCGATAAATAGGTATTACAAAGAGGCGGAATCCACATCAACCAATTCAAAGACCCGGTAATCAAAATGATCTTAACAAACGGCGTTTTTTCCCAGCCGATCGCTTTCTCCAAGGGGTACACTTGAACAGCGAAAACTACAGACATTAGGAAATAAAATATCAAAAATGCCGGCCGCATCTGATTTGACATCAAATCTAACAGCGGATCGGTGGATTCAACATACCAAGGAAAATAAGCAGTTAAAGTTCTGGGAGATGATGCAATTGATTTGTACATTTCGTAGGATCCGTAGAATAAATTAAACAAACTCAAGATTCCGAAGAGCACCGAATTCCCCAAGAAAAATGTGTTCTTATATCCGCCGGAAACGCTTTGTTTGTAGCCCTTATAGAAATAATTTAACAAAAATAAATAAATAAAGACCATCGCAAAGCGTGCAATCAACGCGGCAATGTTATCCAAATTGGTATTCATGAGTGGTAATTTGTTATTCAAATTATAAATTTTTTTGTTTTTGTTTTATTTTTCAAAGAAATTGTGTCAGTTGCAGCAAAAAAAATAAAAAATATCTTTTTTTCGATACTTCTACCTACTATATGTATGGCGATGGAAAAGTACTACTTAATAGAGTTCATTACCTTTTTATTAGCGAATGGCTCTTGGCTTTCTTTTCTTTACACAATAAAGAGAAGACCTGAATTGAAAAATTGGTTTTACACATTCTTTTTATACGGGATGGGCTTAATATGTAATGTGGTTTCTTGGTATTCGGGGCCACAATATAGTATTGTGCAATTAATATCTGTTTTTTTATATGCGGGGGCCGTTATCTCGCTTATCATTGCTACCATAATAGATTACAAACAGATTAATGGTGTTGGTTCGATTATTACAAAAAATTCCAACCCAAAACCGCTTCCGATGGTGTTTTTAATCTTTGCGATTTCAAGCACCACAATAATCATCGTATCGGTAGAAATCATTATCGCTTTATTGGTTTTAATCTGTATCTATTTGATGCTTAAGATATTGAAATTGAAGGATTCACCTACGTATCGATTTTTTCTTCTTTCTTTGATTAATGCATTCCTTGTAGTGGTTTCACTAATTATGATTAATCTTACCCAAGGAGACCCTACAGAAGTCACCATCACCTTTTCAGAGGGAATCGGGTTCACCAATACGGTGAATCGGATTATTTATCAAATCAGTCAAGGGGTTTCTTTAATATTTAGCACCGTTTTATTTTCAACTTCCATGGTAAGCCGGATTGAAATTGCTCTGAACGATGCAAAGCAGAACGAGCAAATATTGATGGAAAAGCAGAAAAAACAAATCTCGACCGCAACAGAAATCAGCGGCTCTCTTTCAAAAACTGCGGAGACCATAAATCAGAATGTGGAGATTATCTCGGAAAATAGTGAAAATATTGCTCAAACACAACAACAACTCGCGCAAGGTGCACTCAATCAACAGACGGCAATCAAGCAAATCTTATCTTTGATGGAAACGTTGGATTCAGGAATGAAAGGAATTTCCGAAAAGGTCAAAGCAATTGAATCCATCTCGGAATTGATCGCAAATATATCCGAACAGACTTCCATGTTGGCCCTTAATGCGGCCATTGAAGCGGCTCGCGCTGGAGAATCCGGAAGAGGATTCAGCGTAGTTGCTGACCAAGTTCGGAAATTGGCGGTCGAGTCCAATGGCGCAACCAATAAAACCAATGATATCACCAAAGAGATTCAATCCATAACAAGTGCGCAAGAAAAAAATACTCAAACCATATTTAATCAGATTAAAAGTGTGTCAGAAATTGCAGAAAAAAATACGAATATTGCGGAAGAGTTTAGCCAGATGACCGAAGAGCAAGTGTCTTCAATAAATGAATTGGTAAATATCTCAAACGCGCTGATTAAACTCGCGGCAAACTTAAAATCAACGTTTGAGTAATCCTTTTCGTTAATCTTTGTTTTTTTTCCAAGTATAATACATTTCAAAAAACGTTTCCATGGACAGCTTACTCTATATCTCGTTTAGAACATGAGTATTCGATGGGAATGCCCTTTACTCTTGAAAAATTTTTTTTTTAGCCTTTTTTCAATGTTTTTTTGTATGTTTCCATTTGCTAAATTTTGGGCTCTTCAAACTTGAAGTTTCCTCGCACTATCTATAAATCATGAGTGAATATTCTTACCAATATGGTGAAGGTGCGCCGTTCACTGAAGAGTACTTTATGGGTGCACTTGCTGCATTTCAAGCCGCCGATCCGATTACTCAAATAATCGTGATTACATTTCTGACCCTGATCACTGTAGGAGCGATAATCTTTTCGCTATACATGATCAAAATGATGATTGAGTTTGTGATCAAAATGATCAAAGGGATTGTGAAGACCGCTTCGGCAAAACCGCGTCCATCGCAATCATCGACAATGAATCAAAATCAGCCCGGCCGATCCCCGATTGTTGGGCCGACCCCGATTGTGAATTCGGGAGTTATTCAATATCCTCAAGCCCAAGATATAACCCCAAACCAAGTTCAACCACCCATTGTTCAACAGCCCATTGTTCAACCACCCATTGTTCAACAGCCCATTGTTCAACCACCCGAACAAACCCAAGCAGAATTCTTCTGCAGCAATTGCGGTGCCCGATTTTCCAACCGGATGCTCACAATGATCAAAACCAATCTTAAGGCCTATTGCGAACAATGCGGGCAAGGGTTTATGGTGGCCGAAAATTAAATCTTAAATCATTTTTTCGTTTTTTGGTTTTTATCTTAAATCTTTTTCAATTTCTGTTTTATAAGATAAAAAAAGCAATAATATAATAAAAAAAGGGATAAATTACGGTGTTTTTATCTCTCTTTTGAGATAATCCACAACATCCAACCTTCCAAAACAATCATACTTATGAAGGCAATCCATTCCCAAAGCGGAAAACTGTAGATTCCATCTCCCGGCCAACACCCGCTATCACAAATGATATCCCAATAGATTTGGGTGTATGCAATCATGATAATTAAAATTATATAATAAACGGCTGGATAAATAAAAGTCTTCACGGGATAGATTTTTTTGCCTTTAAATTTTGGAATGTGGTCTTTTACCAACAAGAAGAATTGAAGTAATAAGCCTAAAGCAAACCCACCAATGGCAAGCAAAGCGACTTGGTTGTGGATTCGACCGGCACTCACATCTTGGATGAAGCTTTCTCCGCCGTTATCCGGGAAAAATGCTAACAGAAACATTCCGATTGAGGCGATTATATAAAGTAGCAACACAAGTCCTGCCCCTATTTTATCCAATTCTTTGAACTTTCTGAACTGAAAAACGGTTAACGGGAAGAAAGTAACGGAGAGTATTACAAATGCAATGCTTAAAAAGATCCATCCGGACGGATTATTATCCGCATCTGAACTCCCCAAAAAGGAAATCGTATCCCGCATGATTGAATAATCGTTTTCTGCGGGATAGTGGGCCCATGCAATGAATATAAAGAGAAATGCTATTGCGATCATCAAAACATAATAATAGAAGGCTTCCAAGTGTTTGAAATCGCCTTTGAAAATCCTAATACAAATGAGATCTTTCTCCATTTTCTCACCTTCCTCAAATTGCGACATGGTATACGTCCTACGGTAGAAAATGATTGCAACTAACTGAATAAGCGAGCCGACAATAACTTCCCAACGATAAGAGATTGATTCATCGATGAGTTTCAACCAGCCGACTTCAAGCGAAAGGGCTAATCCGAATCCGAACAGAAGAAAAGCAAACATTCCATAAAGCGATTGATACCTTAGAGTGCCCGTGCTTCTTTTAAAAATTATGAGATTCACAATAATATTAAGAATTATCCCGCTTGCTATCGCAATAAATCCTAATGGAATTGCAACCAATGATACCCATGTGTAAGAGAGGGCAGGAATGAAAAGAAGAAGGTTGAAACTTCCCATAACCAAAATGCTTTTGGTAAACGGGCTTTTGTTTAACCCTACGACTTGTTCCAAAGGATACACTTGTGCCGCCATGACCACCGTGAGAAGAAGGTAAAATAGAAGATAAAGAGGTCTAACTTGGTGTGACATTGATCTTACTAAGCCTTCCAAATTATCCGGTTTCCAAGGGAAATACGAACTCAACCAGGTTGCATTTGGAATCGTGGAAATATAAAGTTCGTATGAAGCATAAGCTACGTGAAATATCACCGCAATAGCGAAAAGAATTGAATTCCCTAAGAAAAAATTATTTTTATAGCCCGAACTCTTGCTTTTCCGATACCCCCATACAAAATAATTCACCAAATAAATATACGGGTATATCATGAAAAATCGAACTATAATTGCTGCAAGATTTACTGGATCCATAAAATCTAGTCGGTGGTCGCAAGATAAAAAGCTTTATTTTTTGTGATTTTTATTGGAAAGGGAAAAATTAAACTGGTGACGTGGTGGAAAGAGGAATACGAGGGGCTTCAATTTCATGGTATTCATGTGTCGATTCAAGTTCGTTGTGGTAATCGTTTTGCATGCGAATCATGAGTAGATTTGCCAAATGCGGTAGGATTTTCCAATAGGTGGAGATATCCGGTCGAAGTTGGTCGTCGAATAGCTCACAGAACTTATTATATAAATTTGAAAATCGGAATTTGAATTCTCCAATCATATCTTCGGTCATTTCTTGAAAAGATGCCTGATCGAAGATGGTCGGTTTTAAAATAACGTAAAAGATGAGGTCACTTTCTTTAAATTTCCGTGTAAACGCCAGTAAAAGAGATGTTTTCATGCGAAAATGATAAATTTGTTGTTCTCCTATTTCCTCAAGAATCAATAAGATTGAGTGCAATAATGCAGCCCGCAAATCCGAGTTCTTATTAATTTTATATTCCTCATTTTCTAAATGAACAATGTCGATTCCGTTGAGAACGATCCCTGCTTCGATGACCCGAATTTTTCCCACCAATATATAAAACTTCATCCGGGTATTTAAATAAAAAATTGGCGAATTTTCCAATCACATAGGCGAAAATTTTTCCAAAAAAACCTCAAAATATTTCTTCAATGGTTCATGCGAATCCTCTTTGATTCTTGATTAGATAGATCTTTCAAAGAAATCTCGTGATGCTTAAATAAAATCCTTTGAATATTTTGAATTTTCTTGCTCGAAAGGCAAAGAATTTTGTTTTTCGTCGTTAATTTTTTCTTCTGGTTCTTGCTCAAGATCCACAAATTCAATGCTTCTTTCTTTTCTTTCTTTGGCTTCATCGATTTCGTTCTGTCGCTTTTTTGGGTGATAAATAAGGTCGATGAATCGCTTCTGCTTTTTGATTTCCGGGAGTTTTCCTTTGTAGAGACAAAGGCCAACCCAACCGAGGTATATGAGCGAGCCGTACACCAAAAGAGACGTGAAAAATAAAACGACGGCATCCCACGAAAATGTGGAGATGAGAAAATCAAGTATGGGGATATTTTGAAGGAATTCCGGCTGGACTTCGCGATAACTCCCTAAGACCGCGGTAATGAAGAAAAACGGGATGGCAATAATTGCGATAGCCGTGATAAGAAATCCGATGCGTTCTTCCGGATTCATATTTCAAAATTGACTTTATGGATTATAAATTTGATGATCTCGCAATAGGAAGATTCAATTCTTTGAGAATAGTCGTCAGATCGTGCTTTTCTTCCGATTTTAGCGACTTCCAATCAATAACAAATAATTGGGGCGGTTCAAGCGATTTTTCTATCATTTTTTCTATCATCTGTTTGTTAATCTCCGCGATGTGGTATTTTGAAACGATATGTGAGAATGCGAATCCTTCGTCGAATTTTTTACTGAAGTTTCCGGCATAATGCATCCCGCCGAAGCCCAAGCAAACAATTAAGCCGAAAGATGATGCTTTAGGTTCGGTTGCGAGCGTTAATGCGGCAAGAATGATTGATTTTGCGATGATTAATCCGCCGGTTGGGTTATTGTATTCATTATCTGAGGACCCTAATTCTATAAATGCGATGGGCGGAGTCAATTCGGTCGGTCCATGATGAGTGACTTCCAAATCGATTGGAAAGTCGAACAGATGTTTTTCTTTGAATAATTTCAACCCTCTGAATAACAGAAATTGCAATATAGCGGATGATTTTGCGAGCGATTTTGGTTGTCCTCCCGCTTCAGCGGTCCCATAATTGCCGGGGCAATGCACCAATAAAGCGGGCTTTCCGGCCTCTGATTTGTGTCGACTCGCCGCAACTATATAATCGTAGTTTGAGTTAATCCATTGAAGCGAGTGGGCATCAAGCAAATTATCGAGATGGATCTTCTGTTTTTCTGAAGTTAAAATATCTACCACTAACTCTATTTCTCTTGATTCTGTTTGTGATGTTGCCGTTACGGTCGGTGAGATTTGAATTGGTCCGCTTTCCGAATTGATTTGCTTTAGCTCTGTCTTGTGCGCAAATGAAAGATATTGTTCAATTTCAATTCCGGATACTTCAAGTTTGAGCTCTGAACTCATGAATTTGCCAAGTTCCGAAGAATTATATTTGAAGATTTTCCTTAAAACGGGATTCGCATCAAAATATGCATCAATGGCGGTAAATTGAATGAGCGATAGGAGTTGATTTTTTATATTTATTGAAGCAAGATCTTCCGTGCTGCACAGAATCGCAACTCTCACGAGGGCAATAAATATGAAATAATAATAAAATATTTCTATGGGTGATGCTTAATCTACGCATGAAAGACCGACTTCAAAGAATTGGGAAATTACTTTCGGAAAAATCTGCACATGCTCTTGTTGTTACAAATCCGATTACATTAACCTATACGATGGGCTTCAAGACTGAGGCCGATACTTATCTATTGGTTCCTTCTAATGACCTCGGCATGAAACCGACGATTTTTGCGCCCGAACTGGAATACGCGCTCATTCGTTCGAAAGTGGATTCTTCGATCTTCGATATCAAGAAACTTATTTCCGGCTTGGATTTATTACAAATGGTTTGCAAATCTCTTGAAGGCCTCTCTAATCCTAGGGTCGCAATCGAATTCGATTATATCTCTCACAAGCTTTTTGGACAATTGAATGAATTTTTGAGGACACAATTTTCTACATACGAAATCCTCGATTTTTCGGCCGAATTGAAAGGGTTTCGAGAAATCAAAGCGGCCGATGAGCTGGAAAATATTAGAAAGGCTTCAGAAATCGGTATGAAAGGGTTTTTGGCGGTTCAAAATGAGATTCGAGCGGGCATGAGTGAACATGAATTGGCGGCAATTGCCGAATACGCCATGAAGAAAGCGGGTTCTCAACATCCTTCGTTCAATACGCTTATCCAAACCGGGCCAAATTCCGCCTATCCTCACGGTTCTACCACCGATCGCAAAGTTCAACCCGGAGATTTTGTTTTGGTTGATTTGGGTGCGACCTATAATGGATATTGTTCTGATTTGACCCGAACTTTTGTGTTTGGGTCACCAAAATCCGATAAACAGAAAGAGATGATGAAAGCGGTTAATGAATCAAATCGAATATGCAGAGAAGCGGTCAAGGAGGGTGCGATCTGGGGTGATCTTTATCTTCTCTCAAAAAATATTTTGGCGGATCATGGTTTGGATCAATATTACAACCACGGATTGGGCCATGGGGTCGGGATTGAGATTCATGAAAGTCCGTGGTTGAATGCAAAGCATCAGAAACCCGAGCATATCTTGAAAGAGGGTATGGTTATCACGATCGAACCGGGCGCATATATTGAAGGATTAGGTGGAGTCAGGACCGAGGATCTTTTGATTGTGCGGAAAGATGGATATGTAAATCTCAGTCCTTTACCTTATTTTGAATAATAATTCAATCAATGATTTGAATGTTCCAATTTTTTTTAGCTTTTTGGCTGATATCGATAGTTATTTCGTTAGAACTCACCCATGCAGTTTATAATCACGTGCATATTTCTTTTTAATAAAACGAAATAAAATGGCAATTAAACTTGCTGATTATTAAAAAATGGTTCGATTTTTTAATAAGGGCTTGAAATGAAGCTAGGGATTGTTCGAAAGCTTAATTTTTGATAACGGTTTATGAATAGATATGAAGAAAGTGGTTGTGGTTGGTGATATTAATATCGATATTATCACCCCCCCATTTAAAATGCGAGAGGTCGAAACGAGTTGCGTTCTCGAGGATTTTACGACCAGTTTAGGTGGGAATGCGATTAATGTAGCCGCGCAGTTACATGCGTTGGACCAACCGGTTGTTTTTCTCGGAGGAATAGGGGATGATGCGGTTTCGCAATGGATTATTGATCGCTGTAATTCCATGGGAATTCCGATTGATCTTGCAAAATATGTTGGAAAAAGTGCCGGGATCACGTTTGCAATTACGCATGAAGATGGGAAGCGGCAATTTATCGCGACTTTGGGCACCAATAAACACGTAAAAATGGAAGATCTAAATTTATCTCATCTGGAAAATGCTTCTCATTTGCATCGTTCAGGCTTTTGGTATACTCCGAACCTATTGGGCAAACCAACAATCGATTTATTCAAAAGGGCCAAGAAGTTGGGCGTACAGACTTCATTGGATGTCGGTTGGGCAATGGATAATTTTTCGGATGCGAGTATTGCCGTTTTAAAAGACACGTTACAATATTGCGATGTGTTTTTCGCCAATGAAAAAGAGATCTGCGCGATCACCAGGATTCCAGCTATTTCGCAAGCAATTGACATGCTCTTTAAGTGGGTGTCAAATCCCGATTTTATAGTAGTTTTGCATCGAGGAGAGAAAGGGTCAGCGATCATCACCCGAGGCTGTAGAAAGGACATTCCGGCAGTCTTGGTGGAAAAACCTGTGAATCCTACGGGTACCGGTGATATTTTCAACGCAACTTTTATTTACGGTTTGGTAAATGGATATTCGAATGAAGATGCAGCAAAACTGGCGGCACGAGCTGCCAGTATCCATTTGGCCGATATACAGCAGATCTATCCGAAGAAATCTGCGGTTCTTCAACGACCATAAAGGTCCATTGAATAAATTGGAGAAACATAAGGAAATAATGAACAAAGAAGATGAGAAGAACGATGAACGAAGAAAGAGAAATTAAGAACTCGGAAGAATAAGAAGATGAGGAGAACAAGGAACGAAGAAAGAGAAATTAAGAACTCGGAAGAATAAGAAGATGAGGAGAACGAGGAACGAAGAAAGAGAAATGAGAAACTTAAAAAAAAGAGGGAAAAAAATGAGCGAAAAAAAATCTAAACCTATGAAATATACCATTCCCGAAGGATTGATTATATCTCCATCGGGAATGCGCGGGATCTGGCAAAAAAATCTCCCGCCATACGTTGTTCTGCGATTTTGTGAAGCCTTCGGGACGTGGTTGAAAGAGACCACCAAAAAAGACAATCCGATGGTCTTGATTGGAATGGATACAAGAACTACGGGCCCCATTTTGAAACACGCTGTCATCAGCGGACTATTGGCTGTCGGATGCAATGTCATCGATACCGATGTTTGCCCTACCCCTGTATTGATGTTTGGACATAAATATTATCAATGCGATGGAACGGTCATCATTTCGGCATCCCATAATCCTCCGGAATACAACGGAATCAAATGTCTCGCGCCGTCGGGAACTTTTCTGAGCAGAGAAGAACTCGAAGAGATCAATAAATGGTTTATCTATGAAGATCCCGTATATGTCCTATGGAATAAATACGGGATCTTACGAAAGGAAAACCCATGGTATCAATATGTCGCGTTGATGATGCGCTTTATCGATCTCGATGTGATAAAGATGCGAAATCGCGAAAAACAAATTAAAATAGTATTCGATCCCGGTGCCGGTGCCGGAACGAAAAAAACCGATGAAATCCTCCGAACCCTCGGATGTAATGTGGTTTCAATCAATGAAAATCTTGTGAATAATCAATTTCCGCGATCTTTCGAACCCATTAAAGAACATCTCACCGATTTGGAAAAGAAGATGGCTGAAATCAAAGCGGATGTCGGATTTGCCCACGATTGCGATGCAGACCGGATTGCCTTAATCGATGAAAAGGGGTATTGTTTGCCCGAAGATATTATCTTGGCGATCATTGTCAACTATATGTTGGACCAATTACACACCAAATACAAACACATCACCTTGGTAACGAACTGTGCATCCTCAATTACACTTGAAAAACTCGGAGAAAAATATCATGCAAATGTGATACGAACCCCCGTTGGAGAACGCTATCTCGCATCCAAAATGATGGATCTGCTCAAAAATAATCCAAATGATCATTTAGTCTTCGGAGGCGAAGGATCATGCGGAGGCGTAATGTTGCCCGTGTTCAATAATGCAAGAGATGGAATGTTTGCCGCAATTAAGGTGATCGAAATCCTTGCTAAAACCGGAAAAACTGTTTCGCAATTGGTGGATGAACTCCCGAAATTCTACACGAGGAGAATCAAAATCACATTACAATCGAGCACTGCTGATGGGATTATGAATAAACTCAAGAGAAAATTAACCGATCAGAACATTCATTTTGATGAAATCGACCAAGATGTCAGAATTGCCGATATTAAAAAAGACGAATGGGTGCTGGTTCATCCCAGCAATACGGAACCGATCATCCGAATAATAAGCGAAGCACCTACCGATCAGCGAGCCATCGAACTTTGCAATGAAATGAACGAAAAAATTAAAGGATTATAATCCAAAAATGCATTTCAAGAGTTCATTTATTTTTTTCATCAAAAGGTTTTTTGCTTTGAAATCAATTATGTTCTCATGGTAACGAAAAAGAAGATAATTTTTGGCGTGGTTCTTGTTTTGGTGATTGTGGTTGGCGGATTTACCATTTGGGCGTATACTCCACCCGCTCCGATGCAAGAGGCAATCGACGCATTGCGACCGGATGATCAAATCGAAGTAATTAACGAGAAATGGATAGAATTCAGACCAAAAAGCCCGACATCCGAACTTGGTTTTATTATTTATCCCGGTGGTCGTGTAGATCCAAGATCATATGCACCTTTGGCAAGAGAAATCGCGAAAAGCGGATTTTTGGTCATTATCGCCAAAATTCCTTTTAATTTGGCCGTTTTTGCTCCAAATGTTGCAACACCCATCATTGATGCTCATAAAGAAATCAATAAATGGGTGATCGGTGGTCATTCCTTAGGCGGCGCTTTCGGTTCGAGCTATGCTTATGATAACACTCTTGCAGGGATCGTTCTTTGGGCATCATTTCCGGCAAAAAATATTTCAGATTTCCAAGGAAAAGTGATTTCGATTTACGGGAGCGAAGATGGGCTTCTTTCTCAAGAGGAGCTGGAGAAATCTAAAACCACTTTGCCCGCATCAACGATTTGGGTAGAAATTCAAGGCGGGAATCACGCTTATTTCGGGTATTACGGCGAGCAGTCGGGAGATAAACCTGCTAAAATAACCCGAGAACAACAACAAGCCCTAATCGCAAATGCTACCATTTCGTTTCTTCAGACGATGTAGCAAATTTCGACCTTTGAAAGAGAAAGATGGTTTAAATTGTTGCTCTTATTTTTTTATCTCATAAATGAAAAAGAAAGCGATTGTGATCGGCTTGGATGGGGTTAGACCCGATTGTCTTAGAAAAGCTCATACCCCCAATATCGATGCTCTCATAGAAAAATCCTTATATTCATTCAATGCATTAAGTGAGCAAGCTACGATTAGTGGTCCCGCTTGGACAACGATATTAACCGGGGTTCATATGAATAAACATCGTGTTTTCGATAATGATTTCAAAAACCGGAATAACCAATTCAAAACCATCTTTGCTTGTGCAAAAGAAGAGATACCAAGTCTGAAAACGGCTGCATTTTCTCATTGGCTTCCGATTCTTACCAAGATATTTGAAAAGCGCGTTCTGAGTGAAAAAGCGTGGGGAAGTGATGAGAGAATTTGCAGAAAAACGGTGTCTTCAATCAAAAAAGGAAAAGCCGATCTGATTTTCGTTCAACTCGATGATACCGATGGTGCCGGCCATAAATTCACGTATTCACCGGATTCCATGGAATATTTGCAAGCGATCGAAAAAGCGGATCAATATGTCGGTAGAATCTTGGATGCAATACGCGCTCGACCGAAAGAGGAAGAATGGCTTATTATTTGTCTAACCGATCACGGAGGTGAAGGGAAAAATCATGGGGCTGCAGTACCCGGATGCTTAAATGTGTTCATGATCCTCTCTTTTCCGCGAATCTCTCAGAAAAGGGAGATCGAAAAAAAAATCACACTTGCCGATATCTTTCCAACCATCTCCTCGTGGTTAGGGTTATCCACGCAAGAATATCTTGATGGAAACTCTTTATTCTGACTTCCAAAACCTTTAAAACTTTTTAATTTTAAATATTATTACCTTGAAAAAACGCAGCAAGATCTATCAATTCTTGGAAAACTTTATTTCTATTCTTGAATCGTCGAAATCCAAGCGTCTAAAAGGGAAATGGAAATATCTGATTCCTCTATTCAAGGCAATCTTTTGGTTACTTTTGTTCATTCCAATTCTGTATAATCGGCAATTCTCGGGCCAATATTCTTGGATTTTATTTGCCGGCTTTATTACCTTGTTTGTAAAATATTATGCACCGGATATTTTGGAGCGAAAGATTAAAGAAACCAACGATTATCTTATAGAGTTCGCAAAAGATGCGTATAAGGCGGAATATTTGTTCGATACTGAACATTGGACGAAAAAAATTTTCTATTATAACCGGACCAGAATTAATATTATCTTTTTGTTTGTGTATCTATTTCTGACTTTGTCGCTTTCAATTCTTTGGAATGTTAATCCCGGAATAATTTATAATTATCTTCCATTTTTTTCTAGCTCCTTTGATAATTCTTTCGTGGAACTTATTTCAATAATCGTGTTGATCTATGCATTACTTATGTTATTGAAAGGAATCATTGAACTTTCGATTCTTTTTTATGGAGTTTCGGATATCATTCACCATTTCAGTTTTTGGGAGTTGTCCGATGATCCCCATTTACAAAAGTCGAATCCGTTAGGTGAGTTGGTAATTTTGAATTGTTTTTTCAGTTTCATAACATTTGGGTCGTTCGGTTTCATTTATTTGATTGGCAATGCGCTTGCTTTCGCAATCTTTATTTTCACGCCGATAAATCCTTCCCGTGATTATTCGTCGAACATAAAGAAAAAATATGAAAAGATGGCCCGTTCAATGGTTTTGATTCTAATTCTCTATGCAATCTATTATTTTATTAATATTATTTCATTTAACAGTGCCTTTTACCATTATATTACACAGACGATTCTTTTAAGTCTCTTTATTAAAACGTGGCGCGATCTCCTTAAAAACAAAAAGAAAAAGGAATTTACGCTTGATATTAAGCTCTTTTTTGAAGAACTTGCAGAACGCATGCATATTTCATATTACTTCTTGATTGTATTAATTTCTTTAGTCGTGCCTGCTTTAATCGCCCTTGAAATTTACCGTTTTTATATGAGATGGGGCTATCTTTCATATGAACACTTGACCATCATTTTAGGAATTACGGTGATCTCAATGGCAATTATTTCTTTAAATTTTGCGCTAATTTCTTTTAAAGAGTCGACTTTATCGCTTGCGAAGAAAATTACGCCTTATTTAAAGAAAAACAAATATGAAGAGACTATCTTCCATTTGTGGGAATGTTTTTCCGGCCCACAATCTTTTATATTCACCGTCGCAGTCGGTTTATTACTTTCATATATGGCTTTGAATTATTATTTTGGATATTACAGTCTTTCGGATTGGCTTCGCATCCCTTTTACCTTTGCATTTATAATAATCGGAGTTGGAATTGGAAATATCATATGGTTAGCGCTTTATGGGCCGCATCTTGATTGGCATCTCTTATCATTATTGGATCCCGAACATTATGAAATTACAAAACATATAACTCCAAAAGATTTTGAAGATCAATTTCGAAAATTCTCATTTCTTATCGGATTCGGCCTTTATTATTTCATGGCTTTGATTGCCTTGATGTTCAATAAAAATACCATGGCATTATTAACGAATATGATTCCTTGTTCGATAATCAGCTTGCTCATGTATTTTATAATCAAAAAGAGTGTTGAAAAAGGGTTAAAATCTTACAATAAGCATTCCTTCAACGTTATGCTCGACGAACAAACCTTCTCGCGGCTTAGATTATATCCGGAAATGAAATGGTCAAAAATCTTAACAAAAGCAATTAACGAATATTTGGATTCAATAGAAAAAATAAATAAAAGCTCAAACATGTGAAAAAATCTCTGAAAAAACGGCTGAAAAAATGAACGCTCAGAGATTATCTGCGGGATTGCCCAGTTCTCTATCTGAATTTTTTAATATGTGAAAATTATCGCAGATCTAGATAACTTTATATCAATGATTTAACTTAATTATTTTGGCCCATGAGCAGCAAAATCGACCTTGAGGAATTAAAACGTATTTTACCGGAATTGGTGCGAACGAACGATGAGATCAAAGGTGCGATTATCTCCGCGCTGTCGGGGGTTGTGGCGACCAAGGAAGATATAGAGCGATTGATTGCGCAATCGAATGCTCAATTTCTTTCACTGCAAAAGGAAATGGCCGAAACGAGGAGACAGATGGATGAGCGCTTCGCGACGCAGCAGA
>CAZUTM010000110.1:0-15440 GCA_964623665.1 uncultured archaeon | reverse complement strand
CCATGACTTGAACAAGGGGATCAACATTTTCGGGGAGCACTTCAACAACACCAAACGAACGCTGGTTTAATGCTACACGCATTCCCGCTTGTAAACTGGTAAAATCTATTTCGGAGGAGACCGGAACAACAAAACTAGGCCCAGAACTGCTTTTAATAATAACTCGATTATTGTCTAAAATGTCCGTGATTACACCGGTTATGAGAGGGGTTTGTCTTAACCTTTTTGTTTCGCTTTGAAGATTCGCAAGTTCTTTGCGAACCGACATAAGTTCGCCTTCCATTTTGTTTTTGATTAGTTCTAAGGATCGGAGCCGTTTTTCTAGATGCGAAGTATATGTTAATAAATAGGCATTTTCTTCCTCATTTTGTGGCTCATTAACAACGTCTTCTTTAATTTTTCGTTTCCCCGCGCTCATTTCACCACCATCAAATAAATGATGAAATTTCTCACTTTTATATTTTTGCTATATCAATGCTTTCAAACCCGTTTACATTTTCACCAGAAGACGTGCTATTATGAATCGAAATAGTGAGCAGTAGCCACGCAATCCTTTCATAAGTTTTGAATAGTATTTCATCTTTTTTTTTGTTGTTTGGATTGAAAATATTCAAAGTTTGATCTTTGCAATGATTTAACATGATATTTAATATAAAGGTATCAAGCAGTATTCGAGGACCGAATCCGGTAGATGCTAATTCGAATTTACCTATCTGATGCAATCTTTCTTGATTTTTCTTTTTAAATTCGTGAGAAACCAATGCCAAAAATTGATCCACTAATGATGGAAATTGAATTTTTGCGAGTTGGTTGAAAATAGTTTCCATTTCATTTATTTCATGGATATGTAAAATGCTGGGGTTTAGAACCTTTATATTCATTATTGTATTTTTATGATGTTGACAAAAACTGAGTTGTTGGGGTACGCTTGTTGAAATCCATTCTAAAATCCCGAAGCTGGAATTAATCCACAACGATATGCATTTGGAGTAAAGGTCATTTAATCCTTTGATTGCGGCAAGATTTCTGGATATTACCCGAGGTACAGAGGTATAGAACGCAAATAACGACACTCCGGGTCTGATGTAGTTCACTCTATCGATCATGGCAAGGTTTGCAGTTCGACCATCCAAATATTTCTTCCAAATTTCCCAATTAACGTTTTCTTGCTTGAGATCGAACCCATCATCAATATTATAAAGAACGAATTGATTAATATTCGAAATGTCCGATTGAGATACCTTTGAAGGGTATTTTAAAGCGGGCTTTAAGTTGACTCTTTTAACTTTGACGTTTGTCCGATCTTTGAATTGTATTTTTAAGGTATGCGAGTCGATCTCGATAATTTCAGGATCCGATGAATTTTTTTTGAACGGTTTTTCTACAAACATCATCTCTTTGAAATTCATTTTGCACATTCGGGGTTCCGGACTATTTTTACTTTCTACAGAAATATTTGGAAGGGATCCAAGAGACAAAAATGCCCCAGATCTTCTGATATGGGCCCATTCTCGAACATAGTCGATATTCATAGATCCAAGCGAAACTGGATAAAATAAATTATCAAAGTCGATGGATCCGGCTTCAATAAATGCTTTGGTAATACATTGGTTTTCGAAAATAGCGGGGTTTTTGATTGAACGAATTATATCATCAATCTTGGTTTCATCGAGGGTCTTCAACAATATGTATTGAATTTTTTCAAGACTGGATGAGTTTAAGTCATCTTTTGAAGTTCTCTTTTGCAGTACAAGTAAAATTTCAGAGAGCTGTGTATCCTCCGAAAAATTTCCGGTGATTTCATTTAAAATAATATATTTCCAAAGATATTTAGATTTTAGATAATATCGTAAACGTTTTTCATTTTCGTTTTGTAAAAATACGATGGGAAGAACTGCTGCAATATATTTTTCGTTTGTTGCAGCCTTTTGATTCTTGGTTTCCAAAAGCCGATCGGCGATCAGTAAAAAATATGCATATAGTGGAGATTTATTATTCAAGAGGCCGCTAGCATATTCGTTCTCGTATATATTTTTCAAGATATCGCGATACTCTTTAGTTAGAGAATTGGGATTGCTTGCATGCTTCATTAATTGTTTTTTTGTGAACGGGGGATTCATAATCACAACATCAAACTCTTTTGAACCGATTATTTCATTGGTTTCATTTGGTACCTTTGTTGTTTGGAATAAGAAATTTGAATCCGAAAGATATAAATTTATTTTTTTTGGAAGATCGGTGATATCTTTCATGATTAAGTTAAGTGTCGCTAAATAGAGGGAGAACGGCATGATATCAAGCCCATATATTTCTTCTTCAAGAAACCGAAAGTGATCTGATTGATCAAAGTTCCCTTTAATCATTTTATGCTTCTTTTTGGCTTCATACGCTTCAATCAGCAAGGTTGCGGAGCCGCACGCGGGGTCTATAACCACTTGCGAAGGGTCGGTGATAACAAGATTGGCTAAAATTTTTGCTGCAAGATCGAGGGTAAAATAGGAGGCAACATGTTTCCGGAGGGTGAAAGGAATCATTTTATGAAATACTTTACCCAATACGTCACCTTTTATGAGATCGTTACTTATTGAAAGAAGATATTGGCAAATTTGGTAAACCGTTTCATATTTTGTATTTTGTATTGTTGAAATCACATCATATTCAAACACTTTTTGGAAAATTTCATTGCTTTTTTTTGCATTCCGGAATTCGATTTTTATTTTTTCTTTATAATTCTTTTCTTTTAAAATTTCTTCAAGGGTCGGAAAAGCAGAAATTTTGGATGTTGAAATCGTTAAAACGTGATAAAAAATCAATTGATGGACCAAAATGTACGAAGAGACTATTGTTGAATCAGCCTTGTCCATAGGATCTTGAGACAAAAATAGCGTATTATGAAAAATGTTGTTTACTTCGAGCGGATCAATTTCTTTTGCAAGGATTTTGACAAATTTTTCAATTTCCTTATGAATTGATTCAATCTTTCGCATTGGAGCTCATCGCCCAATCATTTATATCGTTTAAATACAGATTTATTACCATTTGAAATCAGGCGCATCATCTACCCAGAAATCATCAGATTTTTCGTTTGATCCATCAGAAGGGGATTCTGCAGCGAACCCGAAAGGATCTTGACCAGTCTTAAGGGAGGGTTTTACTTTTGCTTCCTTTTGCTTTAGAAAATCATGCTGATTCATCGGTTTAAATGCAATTTGTCGCTTTAATATCTCATTAAACCGACCATTTTGAACATCCAGCACAAACTCTTTCGGTAATTTCAGCAAATTGAAGCATTGATCGCATCTAAAGAGATGGGGCGCACCGATATTCGAATTTTGCGCCCACATGGCCAAACATGCCGCATGACTCTCGGTTTTGCAAGCCGGACACTCCACCAATTCCCCTTTTTCCCTACAGATATGACAAATACTACGTTCCATCCGTTCATCTTCAAGATATTGAAGATCTTGGGCAAGATTCTGGTAAAACATCTCATTACTTGAATTAACTATTGAGGCATCTGGTCTTGTTTTGATTAAAATACTCCTTTGAATCTTCTTTTTAGCGGTTAATTGTTGAAGTACTTTTCTCAAGCCCGTGCCATCATTTTCTGCATATATTACTTCTCCGTTACATTTTTTGGCGAATTTAATCAATTGGAGATCCGCTTTGGGGTCATTACAATTAATCCGAACAAATTCCACAAAAAACGGCATATCTTGCACTTGGTGAATCAAACTCAAACAAACATCAGGGTTCGCAATTTCCGGCGCAGATTTGTCCATAAACACGATTAAACGAAATGTTTTTGCGCTCACTTGCTTAAACACATCGATAATAAAAGTTACGGCCAGATAGATTCCGCCATCCGTGTTTGGTTTTGCCCATTTTATTTCTTGAAGAGCATCTAAAATATATTCTTCGTCATACACAAAATCTTCAAAATATACGGGGCCCAGTTCCTCAAACGCGATAATATTGAATCGATCGGTTTGATCATATTCTCTTTTATTTTGTATATAAGTTTTGACTTCTTTCATCAAATTTTTCATGTTTGTATATTGCGGACTCACAGCGAAAAATAACAACGTGTCTTCGGAATTGGTTAAAGCGGAATCAAAATCCATAATTTGTGCAATTTTTTTGCACCAAAAAAGCTTTTTATTTTTCAAAATGGGAGCAAAGCGAACAATTTGTGAATTTAGGTAAAAATTTAAAAAGAACATTTTGTAAATCATTATAGAAACGAAATGCTTCAACTTAGGCGCTTGGATTCGTACCAGTTAGGAATTCAGATGATTTCAGCAATCAAATATGACCCCATCATTGAAAAATTAATCATTATTCCTAATGATAATTTGATTCGCTTGTTAGAATTAGACACCTATCAAGTATCGCTCGAATATTCCTTTCAATTGGATGGAAAAATTGAGAAACTGATCTTTTTTGATTCAAATCGAGTATTTATTATTCTTCGATTAGGAAATAAGTTAGATGGGGTGTTCTATAGATTACATGAATCGGTGGTTGAAAAGCGTTTTCCTTTACAAAGATTCACAAACGCTGAAGCATTATATGTTAGATCACAGAATCGCATCTTTGTATATGAGCGAAATGTGGGTTTTCTTAATATTTTGATTCCGGATGGGGATCCGCCTTTGAAAGGGGATGAAGTTCTTATCTCCAATTTGAGAGATTTGGTTCCTCTGAAGGAACTAATTGCTATTCATTGCGGTTCCTATTTTCAAATCATGGATCCGAGGACGAATCGTTTGATATATAAATCTGTTCCTAATCGTATGGTTTACAAGATATTGCGCAGTGATAGAACTGGAACGTTATTATTCTGTATGGATATAGAAAATCAATACACCGTTTATGATTTTGCAGATTTTCAATATTCTCGAGAGCTTGTTATTTCAGATATAATACCGGATACAATAGAAATTTCAAATGCGGTACTTCTTTCAGATGAAAGGTTGCAAAATACAACAGAATCCCGGAATTTCGAGATAATTCTCATTTCGGAAACTGAAATCTATCTTTTCGAGCCATATATAAACCGATTAAAGAAACTCATGACAGAAAAAACACGAATTATATGGAGTTTTTATGATGCCAAAAAGCAGTGCGTGTATTTAGGATTACAAAATGGAGACATCCAAAAATATCATATATACTTTCAATCCGAATGGACAGATCTGCAGAACTCATGTCATTTCAAACCAATATTTTCATTTAATATTGAGCAAATTGAGGATTTAGATTATAATTCTTTGAAAGTATCCGAAGATCTCCATTATTTAATTGGAACCAAGAAAGAGAATATATTATGTGTGTTTGATCTGCAAAATGGATCTTTGCTATATGATTTTGCGTTTAACGATTATGGTATCGATAGTTTCGATTTTTTTAGCCAAACCACCTTGTGTATTCTTTTAAATGATGCGACAACGAATATATATTCAAATTCTTCCAAGCCCCCTAAGATTGTGATATATAGTATCAGAGATAATCGGATTTTAAGTGAATATGGACTCAACTCAATGGGAACGATACACCGGATAGCTTCAATATCAGAATCAAAAAGATTTATTTCAGTTTTACCGGATAACATCATCGAAATTTATTCTATTAGCGAACTTCAGTTAATGAACAAATATCAGATAAAAGAAATCAAAGATCCGATTTTAGTATTAGCAGCTTTTAATGAAAATCAGGTGATAGTATGCTCAGAAAGTACCATTGGAGTATATGATTTAAAGAACAATCAAGGGTTGATACGCAAGATTTCTTTATCGGAGCGGCCACTGAATGTTCAAATCGATGAGCAGAATCAGCAGATCATTTTGGTATTTCGCGATTCAATATCATTGGTTAATGGGATGTTGAGGGAAATCCATAAAATCAATTTAAGTTCAGAGTATAAAACGCCAAGGTATTTCGTACAAAAAGAAAATTATATATTTTTTAGCGATGATAAAAATCGAGTATTCGTTGTCGATTTGGTAAACCAAACCATCAATCTTGTTTATTCATCAATGAATAGACTAAAATTATTGCCTCATTTATCGTATTGGGTGTTTATTTCGGAATATGATGAGAAAACGAACCAATTAAAGATTCAAGTACTCTCAAAGATGCAGGATATTGAACCCTCTTCCGAAATTGTCTCGAAGTTATTATTCGATCCTCAAATGGAAATATTGAATAGAATCGAAACCTTGGAACCTACCGGATCTTTACAAGATTTCTTTTTTCTTCCCAATACATCTCTGCTTATATTGCTCCATCGCCAAAAGGGACCAATATTATGGGATTTTATCGAAAACCGATTGGTTGACAGATTCGATCCCCCTCCATGCTCTGTTGATTCGGCCGACATACATGGCATTTCAAATGCGCTCATTGCTTGCAGTAATTCAGAACACCTAGTTATATATACATGGAATCTCTTTTCGAAAAGGGTTTCAAGGTCGTTTATTGGAGCGAAATCCGGTGTTACGAAAATCAGACTGTCCTCATCGGGCTTATATATAGGAATATGTTATATCGATGGAACGCTCGATATCATGAATGCATTCAATTACCGGGTGGTTTTTTCAATTGAAAATACCCAAAAAATTCAGGATTTCTGTTTTACTTTTGACAATAAATCGATTATAACCGTTGATAATACCGGTTCGGCTAAATTATGGAATTTTAATTCTTTGTACTCAGATTTGGAAGATAAATTTATTCTTTTATATAAGTCCAATGAAGTTCCTAACCTCATCCATATCAATCGAGCTGATTCCCTTCTATTCCTTGGTTATTTAAGTGGGATTATTGATATTATTGATCTTGCCGCGCAAACATTATTAAAGAAATTAGAGTTTTGTCGTTCTCCAATTCAATTCATGTATTACGAAGAAGAAACAAAAGATCTGTTTTTCGCAGAATACAGCGGCTTTTTGATTCGATATAATATTGAGAATATGGATATGTCTCCTTTTACCCGGGTTACGAGCCCCATCATAAGAGCGAGATATGATCCAATCAATAAGTTGATATTTTTATTAACTTGGGATGCTAGCATTACGGTTTTTAATTCTTTAACGGATCTCTCAAAGCAAATTCATTATTCTCCGGCTAAAAAGGTCATTCCACCAATTCCTTTTTCTGAACGAGCAAATATTATCTTAGCATTGGACACTATCGATTTTCCGGTTCAAGATGCACAAATCAAAAATAACTCAAAAGAATTATTGGTGGTGGATCATAAGAATACCCTTTGGAATATCAATCTTTTAACTATGGAGTGTTTTGAAAAAACCCTTATTCAAAATAAACTTCAATCGTATAAAGTTCGTTCGATTTTTCAAAATGCAGCTCTGAATTATTATATCACAATCCCTCTTGATGTTAATGACCCGATTCTTTATTTCCATGAGTTTTTTGATGAATATCTTGGTAGAATCGTGATTTCGGAACCGATTATTAAACCAATTGTGATTGATGCCCAAAGATGGGTCTTTGTTTGTCCAACATCGGTGATTTTTTGGAATAAAAAAGGGGGGATTCAAAAAACTATCAAAAAAAATTTAATTGTAGATGGGATTTATCTCTCAAAATATAATAAAATAGTAATTTTATCGGAAAACGAACTTGAATTTTTATCTTTAAGCGGAGTTACCGAAAAAATTGTGCGTCTCTCTTCAAATCCTATAAAATGTATCTATTCTGAACAATTAAACATGATTTTTTCGTTAGATAAAGCCGGAATATTACATATAATCGATCCAATAAATATGGAGATCTTTTCTTCTCATACCCTTTTTGCGTCGTGTGTAGATTTTGAATTATCGATCGATTCAAATTATTTTGCCTTTGCGATCGGATCAAATATTTTAATCGTTTCCACCGATTCCTTTAAAACCATAAAAACGTATAATAATGAGTCCGCAACCATAAAAAAAATATTTAGAAGTATAGATGGATATTATCTAATTTCGATAGATAAAGAGGGCAGATTAAGGATTTGGAACTTTGATATTCATTCATCGATAAGCTATTTCCAGCTTATTCAAAATAAAAAATATGAATATATTTTACCGATATATCCACATTTAGAGAATCAGAACTATCATCTGTTTGAATCAGAGCTAACGGTTTCTCATCCTTTGGCAACATTCTTAACATATGACCAGAAAACAATTGTTATCGTTGACATATCCGGAATTATCTATGAATTTGGTTTCACCACAAGAAAACTCTTGAATCTTTTTCGCACCGGCGTAGAAAACATATCATATTGCGAAACCTTAAATGAATTCGAGATCGGAATGATTTCAGTAATAAGAAAAAAATTCATTTTGTTTAATCTCAAATCAAAGAAAATCAGTCAATATAATTTACCCGAAAAACTCGAACACATCAAAATATTCAAGAAATCGAATACACCAAATTGTTTTTTCGTTTCGAATGAAACTCACATCTTTAAAATTCGATATCCGGAAATGAAAATCATTGAATCGATTTCCATTCAACCCAATAACGAAACGATTATTCGGTTCGAGGTCACAGACCAAGACACCAATATCTTCATATTAACCTCGCTAAATAATATATATGCGTATTCCCATACCGGGCAAAAAAGGGCAGAATTTCTAAAGCACGGTGAAGATTTTTCCGAAATCCTGTATAACCCCGAAACCAGAACAATATGCGCATCGACCACACAAGGAATACTCTACGTTTTACACGCGTATACCCTTAAAAATCTAAAAATAATTGAAGGAATTCCGAATGGCCCGATAATACTCAAAAATATCCCCCATAGGGATGAAATTGTGATAGTGCAGCAATACAATCATGAATTACTGCTTGTGTCCTTGGACAGAGAAGATTTTGAATCTCTTCCATTACCAATAAAAGATCTAAAGCCCATAATACATGCATCATTATCTTATTGCTTGAATTTTGTTATCGGAATAACTATCAATGGAAAAATTATTATTTGGAACCTTCAATCGCTATCAAAATATAAAAAGAGAGAACTCTCAGAGTTGAAAGCCTTTGCATATAGCCATCTAACATTGATAGAGCATCCCTCTTTAGATTCTTTTATAGAAAATAGAGAGACCGATAAACCGAGATTTTCAATTCATGATATATCATCAGCGGAGGCCTATAAACCGCTTGTGAATAAGGATTTAGAAAAAAATACTAAAGAAATGATTGAAATAACGGCATTATCGCTTAAAGTTTCGGAGATTTCCTTAATTCAATGGATTCCCGAATTGGAACTCTTGGCTGTTGCATCAGACAATGGAAAAATTGTGTGTAACTATCTTAATCAAAAAAACCGGCAATTCTCATTTCAATGCGAGCAACCGGTTGTTTTTATGCGATATTCAAGGGTGATCAATTCCATTATCATAATTTCGGGTATTTTCAGCGGAAGAGTGCAAATCTTTTCGATGGACCAAATGAAATTGATCTTTGATCAAAAATATTCAAAAGAAATTTATAAAGCCTTTGATTTAAGCCCGGATCATAAATATCTTTGTTTGGTTGAAAATAACAGACTCCTCATATTCAACCTTCTTTCGTTGAACATTTCTAAAGCAATAAAATTTTCAGATATCAAGTTAGAGACAGACGTATCTTGGACTTGGTATCTCTCAAACGATTCAATCCTTTTACTTTCAATTTCAGGAGAAGCAATCATCTATCAATTATGGCTTAAACAAACCACCAAAAAGCAAAAAATATGTACCCATCCCATTAAAAATGCACGCCTTGGAGAAGATAGGACACACCTTGTTATTTATCTAGAAAATAATTCAATTCAATTGCTCGAAATTCCTTCATTCAAAATTTTAAACGAGTTCTCATCTTTTTCGAATAATATCAATGCTTTTGCTTATTCCGATCTTAATAATCTTATCGGAATCGGAACTTTTGAAGGAAATTTGTTATTCTGCTTTTGCGATACAAATGAAATGATAGTACATAAGAAAAAATTTTCAAGATCTTTAACCCAATTGGAATTTAATCCATATGGTGATTTCTTATTTTGCGTGAGCGCTGATAACGTAATCACGGCCTTACATGTGGCTCAAAAAATCGATCCATTTTTATCACAATTGAGATATTTGAGAAAAGGGCTTTTAAATGCCTATCAGTCTCAAGAAGCAATAAATCTGGGTGGAGTATCAGAACAATTGATTTGCGAACAATTAAAATGGAGTAATATCCAAAAAGATGCACTCCTTATATTGAAAAATACTGGAGAAATCCTTGTGTTTAATACTCGAACTCGTAAAAAGTGTATCCTTATTCCCGATTGTACAGATTCCTGCTTCAAACAATCAGATTCCGGAAGATATCTTATTATTTCAAATACTGCAAAAAGAAATATAATTAAGATATTTGACCTCTTCCTCAATAAAATTATCTTTTCTTATACAGCCAAGAATTTATCGATCATTGATTATTGTTTCCTTGAGAAGGCTCATCGGCTCATTTTATGTTCAAACACTAAAAAAATGATAGAAATTCAAATTGATACAAATGTAATCAACGAAATTACTCTTGACATCGAACCCTTGCTTGTTATTTCTGATGAGGATTCAATCATCTATTTCACGGATAGTTCGGGGTCAATATACAAAAAATCTGAGAACAAGATCGAAAAAATCTTTCAATATAATATAAAAATTAACTCCTTACTCTTCTATAAACAAGCAAATACCATCATTGCAATCGATGAAACGGATTTGATCATATTCTTTGATCTTTTCTTAAATCAATTGAAAAATGCCGTTCGATTCAATTCCATGAAAGGAGTCAGAGGCGAATTGACCCATGATGGAGATTTAATTCTCGTTGACTCATATTGTTCATTTGGAAGACTTTCGTTGTTCGGAAAACAAGTCAGCGAACTTAGATCCACATATCTCGGCGCGCTAAAGGACTTCTCTGTCAGTCTGGATGCGAATTATTTAGCGATCTCAAGCGAATCTGACGCCAACATATTTCCGATAAAGCAGATGTATAATAGATCGACTCGCATATCTGAACACTCTTTGCCTTTTGGATTATTGCCGATCAAGAACGATTTTCCCCCGTTCCACCAAATAAAATTCGGCAACTTTAACCAATATTTGTTTCTATTATCTCAAGAAAAAGACCACCTCTACTGCTATAGATTAAAGGATCTATCGATCGCTCACGATATTTTATTCAAACCGCCATATCGAATCCATAGTTTGATTGATTGCGGATCGGAAAGATATCTCTTATTCGGAGGCGTTTATGAGAATCTTGAATCTCATATTTTACTTGATATAATAACCAAAGAAATCAAACCCGTATCGGTTAATATGAATAAGCGCGAGTCTCTGAATTCCCTTGCTCAGATCACAAGTAATTTTCTACTATATTTCGTTAATGATAATGACCATCTCGAAATCTACGATCTCGCAACAAATAAATCGATTAGAACCTTAGACATTCCGGAAATTATATACTTCAAGGTTAAAGAACAACATGAACTCCTTCTTGTCCTATCCGAAAATACTTTCGAATATACAATACATCTGATTTCGCTGAATAATGATTTTAATGAAACTATAAAAATCGATAAAGATGTTCATGAACTCATTGAATCTATAGATGTAAATAACAATTTCGATTTATTATTACATGCTAAAAATGATTCCATTCTTTATCATATCGGGCAGAAAAATCCGAAAAATCCGAAAAACCAGAAAAACCCGTTTCACCGAATTTGCAATGGCTATTGTTTGGAGGAAGAACGTCTTTTTATTGAATTTTCTTCAATACACCACAATGAGGTAATTTTCACTCAACTTAAAGTGAAAAATTATGACGAAGAGACGCAAAACGAGTTATTTTTAACCGATTTTGGATTCAATGAAGTTCTTCTATCCGCATTCCAGGAGTATATCATTTTATTCAATACCATTCGAGCAGAACTCTTTAAAATCAATAAACATCGTTCTATAGATCTAACCATCATTAGCGACAAAGAGTTCCAATTGGAAAAATTAAAGAAAACAACAAAGGCATTAAATTTACATTTTGAAAAAATAAAATCTCAAATAAATTTATTAGAAAAAGAAGTAGACGAAGAACCGTTAGATGAAGAAAAAAAAGGAGACAAAAAGAAATCTACGGGAAAGAAATCTACGAAAAGGTCCACAAAGAAACAAGGAGAGCCTTCATTTAAAGAATCAAATGGTGAGAAAAAATCAACACATAAGAGAAAAAAATCTTCCGGATAAATAAATTCTGGGGTTCGGATTTAAAGCCACTGATACACTTCAAACCCTTGACCGCACACTTCGCAGAAGCATTTATTATTGGTTTTGAGTAAGGAAATCATATTTGGAGTAAATTTCGCGCCACATTTACTGCAGAAAAATTGTTCACTTGCGAATTTTTGCTTTTGTTCCTCAAGTTTTTGATTATAGGATTGCAAATACGTTTTCTCTTTTTTGGTAATCTCTTCAGCCTTTTTCTTTTGGATTTCTTGCGCTTTCTTGAATTCCGTTTCCGATTTCTTTTCAACCTTGAATAACTCCGAAAAAGGCCATACTTCTTGCTCTTTTTCAATAATGTATTTAAAAAGCCCAAGAGTCTCCGAAACCGCATTATTGCTTTGTTTTCCCGGTTCTAAATTATAATAGATTACTTTGAACACCAAAACAAGCAGAAAAGCCACCAAAATGAAAGAGTAAATCACCGTTTTATAGATAAGCCATAACGAAAGCTTAATAATCGAATATACCGCAGACGCTACGCCATAAATCACGAAAAAGGAGATAACAATCAGAATTGCTTGCACATATACCGGAAGCGAAAGGATCACTTGAACTGCATTGTTTATATCTCCAAACAGAAAACTGAAATCCTCAATTCCACATCCATTCATTCCATCCATATTTAAAAATAGGCTGGCACTCGTATTATGCTTTCAGTAGACCGAATTTTATCATGCTTATAGCTGAAAGCTTTAATTGAATAGAAGATAAAATGGTGGTGTGGAAACAAACGAATCTCGAATTGAGACGAAAAACGCTGATTCTCAGAAGATTGATGATGGGTTCAATCCATCAACCCAAAGAGATAACTGGGAACAAGTTGGATTTCACAGGTCGTTGGGCGGATTTCTTCATAATATTGTAATCGGAATTGCAAGCACGGTTGTAGGTTTATTATTTATCGGCTTTTTAACGGGATTACTTTATCCATTTCCCGAAATTCAAGGCTATAATAAGGTTGCGAACGGATTCTTCTTTATAATTATTTACCAGATTTTTGATTTCGGAACGGCCTTTGGTATTCAGCGATTTATCGCAGAGTATCGAATCAAGGATCCCAAGAGGATGATTCAATACGTGCAGTTTTTCATTTGGTATCAGATGCTCACGGGTTTAATTCAAGTTACGGTGATCTCGCTTGTGGTAATTTACATTATTCGTACAAGCGAATATGCGTATCTTACATGGTTATTTCTTATAATTTGCCAAAAGCAATGGCCGGGCATGCTTGGAACCTTCGGGGCGGTCTTGGAAGGCATGCAACTTTACAATAGAACCAATATCTTAAAATTTATCACGTCCGATGTTATTCAAAATATAACGAATGTAACATTTATCTTGCTCGGTCGCTATTTAGGTGCTCAAAATCCAATGATCGGTGAATTAATGGGCGCTGCAATGGGTACGGCGCTCGGGATGTATGTGGATGATTTTTTTGCGATGGCAATCGGGATGAAATACCTCGGAAAAGTGCTCCAACCTTTCGGGCTTCGGGTACGGGATTTATGGGAGCTCGGATTCGATAAAAAGGTGGCGAAAGATTGTTTATGGTTCGGTTTCCAAGTCTCTATCGTTCCCATCTTTGATTCAATAATTGGGGTTAATATTTTGTTCCTCTATTTGAAAGGATTACCGCAATATACCAGTTATGTGGCAATACGTGATATTGCTTCCGGCGTGGTCGGAATCGTGAATTTGGGAACATATGGAACGACTCCTTTGATTGCAGAGTCTTATATGAATAAAAAAACGAAATTGGCTTCGTTCTACATTACATCTTCGATTCGATGGAACGGATTCTTGATGTGGATGATGGTTGCAATCCTTATTGCGTTTCTACCGATGGTGTTTCAGATCATTTTGGAATTGCCGGAATTATCTAACTATATTTCTGCCCAAGCCTTTATCATTCCTTTGCTTATCCATCAATTATTTCGGCCTTTTATTGATTTTCCGAATGGAATTTTAATCGGAACCGAGCGTGTATCTTTCTTTACATTCATTCGGGTTTCCGAGGAAATATTACAATTGTTCTTTGTATGGCTATTCTTGTTCGGTGTGCAATTACAAATAATTTGGGGGTTTTTCGGGGTGGTTTTTATATTATCTTTTGAACATTTCTTTCCAAGAATCATTAAAATGATTGCATGTTGGGTGTATATCAAGAAAAAGTTGTTCCCGATAAAAATAAATTGGTGGCAGACATTAATCGGTCCGCTGTTTGTTTCTTTCTTTGTATATCTTTTTGGAGTGCTGTATTATAATACCGTTTTCAAATCCTTGTTACCCATTATCGGTATTTTGCCAACGGCCGCGTTCTCTTTGCTTTTCGGACTTACAATGATCCCGTTTCTCATCTACATGCCGCTTACGGGTTTTTTTGGTCTATGGGACGATTTCAACATCAAGACGTTCGAGAAAGCGGTAGCCATATCCGGCCCCTCGAAATTTTTAGCCAATTTATTCTACAAAAGCGCTAAATGGGGCATTTCTCATAGTCCATGGCACAATAAATTTAAAACTCCATGGGAGGAGGCGGAAAAAGAAATCGACGAATTGATGAAGTTGAAAGAAACCGCGGAATACAAATCTTTCGAAAAATCTATCGCAGATGCACCTTGGCTGAAGACAAAAAAGAAGTGAAAAGGTATCCTTGAGACATCCCTTCTTTTTTCTTTGATTGTATATATTTCCAGTAAGAAAAAGATTTATTGGATTGAATATACCCGAAAGTAGAATCGAAAATGGAAGAGAAACGAAAAACCAAAGATTTCAGCATCGGAAAAGTCTTAATTATCGGTTTGGGCTTCATGAGCGCTATGATTTCTTGGTCATTTTATAATTTTAAGATTCCGATCATTCTAAACGGTATTACCGATGGTGTTGGCGGTTGGAGAAGGGTAGGCGTATTGGGGACCGAGCCATGGCTTGAAATTATTGGGGGTATCATCATGGTACTTGATAATATTGTGGCGATTCTGCTTCAACCTTATTTTGGAAAACTATCGGATCGCTTACAATCGAAGTACGGGAGGAGGAGTCCTTTCTTCATTATAGGAGTTCCTACTGCGGTATCATGCATGCTTTTAATGCCATTTGTTCCACTTTTTG
>CAZUTM010000109.1:14569-15308 GCA_964623665.1 uncultured archaeon | reverse complement strand
TTGCAAAATACAAAGCAAATTCACAAGATTCGTTCGACAATTGCAAAATACAAAGCAAATTCACAAGATTCGTTCGACAATTGCAAAATACAAAGTAAATTCACAAGATTCGTTCGACAATTGCAAAATACAAAGTAAATTCACATGATTCGTTCGAACATTGCAAAATACAAAGTAAATTCACAAGATTCGTTCGAACATCGCAGAATACATTTACCGGATGTCTTTTAGTTAAATAAAATATGAAAGAATTAAATTTCGGTGCAGATATTTCATCAAAATGAAAAAAGAGAACATGAAAATTAACGAATATTTAAAATTCTTCATCGGTTTGTTCGAGTTCGTTTGAATTGATAAAAGTTTCGAGATCCCCTACACAATGCGGCATACCCAAGCGAACTCCGAACGACATAATTTCAAGAGCAGATAATCCCGCGGCCATGCGGGCGGTAGTTTTCAGATCTTTATCCATCAATGTTCCGGCCAGTACGCCTGACATAAACGCATCTCCCGCACCGGTGGTATCCGTTACATTTACATTGAATACTCCGCTTTTGACGAGCCGTTTGCCGTTTGTAAGCCATGAGCCGTTTTTTCCCATGGTGATTGCTGCCCTTCTGAACCCCCAACTCATTAAAGTTTGAATTGCATCGTGGACATTGGGTTCTTGGGTCAATTCAAGCGCTTCTTCATCATTTAAGGATGTGATATTGCACATTTTCATCAATCGGACCGCATC
>CAZUTM010000109.1:13245-14559 GCA_964623665.1 uncultured archaeon | reverse complement strand
CGTTTCTTGATAATCGAAATTGATGGTGCACCGGCAATGAGCGCGTTTGGATTTGCGTTTTTTACGATCTTGATAGCTTCTTCAATAGCCTCGATACCCGAGTCGGATGTTAAAGAGGTCCATGCGAACGCTTTGGTATTCTCCAGCAATTTTCGCGCTTTTTGGACATGCTCTTTATTGAGAAGGTCGTTTGCACCTTTGTAAGCCAGAATGGAACGGTCTTTTCCCCATGGGCTGAAGATAATGATTGAAATTGCCGTTGCATCGTCCGGAGTTCGTATCATATATTCAATATTTACACCGTGGTCGTTCAAATCTTCGATGCAAGCATATCCGGAGGAATCTTCTCCGACGCAGCCGATGTAGGCGGTTTTGAATTTGATCATTGACAGGTCACAAGCGATATTCGCGGCAGAGCCTCCCGGAAACATCTTGACATCATTTACATTTACTTTTGAAGAATATTCGATTGCGGTGTATTTTTTTTGCACGTTTTTGTCGAAAAGCTCAAATCTTAATACATCAGACACCCCCATGATGATATCCAGTGTACATGAGCCGATGGTGACGACGTCAAACTCGTAGGTTTTATTTTGATTCATGATTAACTGTAGGCGAATCAAAAATATAAGTTAGGCGGCTGTCGCTGAATTCAAACGAGCGGGGTTTCAAAGGGAAACCCGAATCTATAAATTGTATTATCGAATTGCTCAAGAAGTTATGAAAAAAGGGGTTATTTTTTGAGTTTTTCAAGTTCTTTTTCCAAGTCTGCGATGGTTTCCGAGGATGCGTTTGGGAGTTTTCCCGATAATACACTTGCTTCTGCAGATAATTCGGAGAACGCCATTTCAAGGTCTTCCGGTTTGGTTTGTCCGATACTTTGTTCTCCGATTTTTGGTGTGACTTGTTCTTGTACTTTTACATAGTCTCCGATATTGAGGTCAATTTCTTGCATATATTTTTGAATTTCCGGTGCCGATACGTTATTGCTCAAGCCCGAGAGACTGGTTGCCAGTTCTTTGGTGATTTCGCCGAAATCTGCGACCAAGCGGGATTGTTGGAGTCGCATTGCGAGAGATTCGATTTTGATTTGGAATTTATCGATGCCTTCTGCCCATTTCTTGTAGTTCATGGATTGCATAAGGAATTCTTTTGCAGCTTCTTGTTCGCCACGAGAAAGGTAATCTCTTGCTTTTTCTCTGCATTTTTCAGACTCGGATTTCATTTTTTTGGATTGTTTTTGCAATCTTTTGTTGAGAAGCCGCATTTTTGTTAGCATCTCGATGGCTTTATCGCTCATGTTATTTCGTCCCC
>CAZUTM010000109.1:0-13235 GCA_964623665.1 uncultured archaeon | reverse complement strand
CTTCGATTTTCTTTTCCATCTCTTCAACATCATTGTAAGAAGCCGATGCGAGTTGACCGCCGGTAGACACGGTGATTTCGGCGTCGATTTCGGCCAAGGCACCTTCAACTTCGGCGTCCGAGACTTCGGTATCTCCAATTTCTCCAACTTCTTCCATCGATTCGTTGACCACTTCTTGTGCCACGTTTATTTCTTCTAAGTTGATATTGAGTTGAGTCATCATTTGGCTTAATTCGGGTGTTTTCATTTGGCTTTTAATTGCGACCAGCGTTGATGAGATATCTTTGATTGCGTTGCTGAAGTCGCCCATGGCTCGGGCTTGTTCGAGTTTGAATTGTAAACTTTCCATGTTCATTTTGAAGGATTCGAGCGAGTTTGCGAATTTTTGGAATTGTAAATATCCTTTAATTTGAACTTTTGAGCCCGGCAGATTGCCTTTTTCCCGCAATTGTTTTGCTTTCTTTTTTGCTTGGTTTGCTTTGGTTTCCAAAGCCCGAATTTGTTGGTTCATCCGTGAAATTAAGATTCTTATACTTGTTATTGCTTTTGTCGCGTTTTGCGATGATGGCTTCTTTCCCCCATCAATAAAATCAATCAGATCGGTTAGTGCACCCATTTCTTCATTCCTCTTATTTTTAGAATTCTAATTATAAATGGAAATCACCAATATTAATGTTTATGGGTGCCGCCGCTTTCCATCATCACATTGCGGACTCAGCATTCTCAACGATTGTTTGATGCGAGCTACAGCATGTGTTCAAATACGATGAGAATTTTTATTTATCAAAGAATCGAGTTCAAAAACATAAAGATCGTCTGGAAACAGTTAATATGCCTCACTGTTTATGCAGCCAACCGTTGCACCAATCTTGAGCAACTGTTGTTGGTTCATTGAAATCTTTCGTAAATATTAAAAACCACAAAAAAAGTTTCAATGGACGGAATTATCCACGTTCTGATTTCAGCGTGGATATTCTGTGGGGATGCCCCGTTGTCCCTTTGATTTTTTTTCGAGAGTTTTTTTCCGTTTTTTTTCATATGTGGATTAACAGAAATTTTAAATTATTCGATGCGGTATTTATTTATATATAGCGAAAATATTTGTTTGGGTTTCAAGTATTCACTAATGCCGGATGGGAGCAAGAAAGGAGGGCTTAGCAGATCTTTGTTATCCTCGGTGTGAAATTCATACAAATATCTTCGCCGGATGAATGGTGGTGCATGAAATGAATGTGCTTAGAACGCCGCAATTGGTTGAAAAAGTGAAAGATTACTTGAAATCAATCATCCCCGACTTGATTCTTGAGTCGGTGGAAATCGATGATTTTATTGAGGCATTTACGCATCCGTCGTATAAGGGGATGGTGCCCGGGATTCGGGATTATCAAAGGCTGGAATTTTTGGGCGATTCCGTTATTCAGCTGATTGTTGCAGAAGAGTTGGTTCGGGAGTCTCAAGATACCGAAGAATCGATGACCGAAAAGCGGAAACAAATAGTGAACAACGAGGCATTGGCGCAAATCTTCGATTATTTGAAATTGGGGCAAATCGTGCTGATTCCACCGAATTTTAATATGTCGACCAAACCTAAGGGGGATTGTGTGGAGGCCCTTTTCGGTGCGTTGTATTTGAATATCGGATTCGATGAAGTCAAGGAAATATGGGAGGATTTTCTGGTCAAAGCCAAGCTTCGGCAAAAAAAAAAGTCGAAACCGACAATCCCTAAGGCGATCTTGAAGGGGAAATCGGTGATGCAACAATTCTTTCAAAGTATGGGTTTGAAACCGAAAAATCCGAAATCTGTTTTGCAAGAACTCACTCAAAAGCAAGGGCTCGGTGTTCCCGAATATGAATTGATTTCAAGGTTAGGGCCGGATCACAACCCAACGTTTCGCGTAAAAGTAACAATGAAGGTCGATATAGAAGGAAGAGTGCGAACAAAAACGGCGGAGGCGGAAGGTGCCAGTAAGCAGAAGGCGGAAATTGAAGCCGCCAAAAAACTATGCGAGGAGTTCGGGCTCGCATACGAGAACGCATAATGAAAGATGGAGCGCAAAAGATCCGAACACATAATTATTTAGCACAAGGAAACCAAACCGGAGAAAATTTTGCGAAAGTATTAAATTTAGAATGCATATCTGAAAGAACCACAGATCCCGAATGATAATTTCATGCAATTTTTATCGATTGAACCAAGGGATGTGTTTGATCAGTTTTGATCAAAAAAAAATTACCACTTTCATGATTGTTGGCTTTCTGCTCCATGAGTAAATGTTTGAATTTGATCGGGATTGATCAAAAAAAATTTTCAACGCACAAAACATTTAAATTCGCGAAATGACTCCGTTTTAATAACAGAAAAGATATTGAAATGCCTCTAAATTAAGGGGCATCTCAATAGCTTTTCCGAGCGAAAGATGTTCCGTTGTTCGCTTGCGATTAATCTGAATAAGTCGGATAAGAAAAAAAATTGCGATTTATTCAGATTGACGCGGAAGCGAGCCGCGGGCCCACAAAAATGGAAATTGAAAGAGTGGGTTCAGACATTCTTACGATGCATTGGTGAATAAACTGATTAGATTCAAGTTCGACCGATTTTGGGATCTACAGAATAAACCGAACCATAATGTATTGATCACAAAGGAGATAAAAGAAGCACCCGAATTTACAGTCTTTTCAAAGGGAAGAACTCAATTTGGTCGAAATTTAATTGCAATTACATTTGTCCGGAAATGATAACATCAACTGCAAGGAAAAGCAAATATCTTTTCTGTTCCATAAAGCGTTGGAGGAATTTTTATGTCCAAAAACACGGAACAGAAAACATCAAAATTCGGAGCGGCTGCTGCGGACCAAAGCAAAAACGCCGCACCCTTAAAGAAGGAAACCGTTGAACTTGAAACCAATCTCTTTCAAATCAATGGAAGATACGACACTGATGGAGATTCGATTCAGCGGTATAATGAACGACTGAGCGAGCTTTTGAAGGAAGCAGGGATGCAACAGAAGGGCCGAAAATATTTCGACCCGGAAGCCGAAGAAGAAATCGAAGCCCAAAGAGATAACATCCACTGCGCGGTTTTAAACGGATACTTACCGATCATTCAGTCCGGTATTTTAAACCTTGGAGATCCGAAAGGAGACCAACATGAGGAATTATATCTCCAAATATTACCATCGACAACCCCGATCTTCAATGGAACGGTCTTGGATTATATCAATCACATGCAGAAACGCGGAAAAAAACAAGAATTGGAAAATAGAATGATCGGGGCCGTGGTATTTACTCCGTATAATGGCGGAATGGCCCGAATCGACGGTATCGATTTCGATAAAAACCCGAATCACACCTTCCAAAAGCGGGACGCTGATGGCACCATGCGAACCCTCAGGATCGTCGATTATTACCGGGAAAAATACGGCATCACAATCCAAAATATGCAACAGCCATTGTTGGTACAAATCCCGCAATTTAGAGAAGATGAAACCCAACCCACCGAAGCGATCTATTTCGTTCCCGAACTTTGTCAATTGCGATTGGATCCGGAAACCGATTTAAGCGATTGGAATGCGAAAGCCGAATTAACGAAAAGAATGACCCGGTCTCCCGAATCGATGCATGAAGACATCTTTGAGATTGTTGATACCTTTGAAGAAAATAAACATATCTGCAACATCGACCCGGCAGCTCAATTAACAATGGAAACCGAGCCCGTGAACCTGCGCGGAACGCATTACCAAGGTTTTTCGATTCGGGATCGCAATAAACAAGTCAAAGTCGATGAAGAATTAAAATGGCTTCGAGAACTCAAACATATAAAATTCTCAAAAGCTTATAATCCGGGCACCGTGCTGTATTTAGGGGATAAAGGGATCCGACGAAACGAATTGGAGGCCTTGGCTGACGATATGCAAAAGTTGGGAAGCGATATGGGTATCGATCTCTCGGAATTTATGATTAAAACCACCGAAGATATTGTGTCTTTTCTCAAAGGCTTTAATGGGTCTTTGGAGAACAAAAAAATTGGGTTAGTGGTGTCAGTGCGTGTTGGAAAATCGAGCTCGGGCTATAATGCGATCAAAAAGCGGTTAAATGAAGAATTGGGAATACCCTCTCAAAATCTCTGCATCAAATCGATAAATCGAGAAGGGAAACGAATGTCGGTCTTGAATAATATCATTCGCACGATTGTTGTGAAAGTGCCGGGGCCACAAGGGTATTCGGGGTATCCCTGGACCTCCGCGGCTAATTTCATTCCGAATGACACGATCATTATCGGTATCGACGTCTGGCACGGAAATTCGGGGCATGATAAATCAATTGCCGGAATCGTTATCACCGCAGATGGTTCACAAACCACGCAATCATTTGTTGCGCCCTCGAGAAGGAGGAATGTTGAAATCATCGAATCTTTGCCGGATATCGCAAAATCCTATCTGAATGAATATATCAAGGCAAATAAGCGACTTCCGGAAAATATTATCATTCTTCGGGATGGGGTCGGATTTACACAATTCCAAGAAGTCATTCGGAATGAAATTAACCGGATATACGAAGATCTTTCTCAGAACCACAATGTCAAAACCGCTTCAGGAAAGAAAAAACCCTCGCTGTGCGTGATTTCGGTGAATAAAAGAGTCAATCTTCGATTATTCGATTCCATTTCCGATAAAGATGGTAATATTAAAAATCCACCTCCCGGCACGTTTGTTTATGGCGTGGGCGCCAAGCAAGATTTTGAAAACTTCTATGCTGTCCATCATGCAGATCGGACCCATTCGGTCGTACCCACGCACTACACCATCTTGTTCAATGATACAGCCATTTTACAAGAAGATTTGCAGAAAATGCTTCATCAATTGACGTTTATGTATTTCAATTGGGCAGGAACGATCAAGGTGCCGGCACCGGTTCAGAATGCACATAAATTGGCCTACTTCAGCGGACAGACCGGGATAAAGAACGTCAAAGAGAATCTGAAGAGAACTTTATATTATCTCTAATTTGAGCCACTAACACACCATTTTTTCAAATCATTCAATCAAATAAATAAAAGAGGAAAAAAAATGATAACAATTTCCCAAGATACTCATGGCCAAAAAATCAAGAGGTTTTTGATACGGCTAAGACCAACAATTAATCTGAATGCAATTCATTTAAACGATTTTATTTGCGCAATGACAGCCCCTTCCGCGAAGGGGGATGGATCCGCATCGGAGGATTATCAAAATTTGGAGTTTTTGGGAGATTCGGTAATTCAATTAATTGTTTCCGAATCCCTTTATCGCAAATTTAAAAAAGAGAAGGTTGGAGTATTGCATACCGACCGAGTGCGGGTAGTTCGTAGAGAATTTCTTGCTACACTATTTGAGCGCTTCAACATGCAAGAAATCGTAATAATTCAAAAGCATTTCCAATGCTCAACAAAGGTGAAATGCGATTTTATTGAAGCCTTATTTGGCGCGCTTTATCTAAATTTATCGTTTCAAGAGGTTCGTGAAATATGGAAATTTATGACGGATTTTCTTGCATAAACAAGATCCTTCAATCACCTTCTTTCAGGTCAACCTTATGAGAATTTTCGTTCAATGCGGGCGGACAGCCAACGCATAATTCATCCAATTCGCGCCGCCAGCCAACGCATAATTCATCCAATTCGCGCCATCAGCCAACGCATAATTCATCCAATTCGCGCCGTCAGCCAACGCATAATTCAATAGAATCGTCTTGAGTCTCGACAAATTTGTGTGTTAAATATTTAGCGTCACTTTTCAATGCTAGTACAAATGCAAACAAACAACCAAATTTTGCGCTTCACATCCGTGGATTCCTTTCCTTACCACGTTGGGATCAGCTACATCCTCGATTCCGAACTGAAAATAATCGATTATACAAAGGTAACATGGGATGGGTTCGCGCAGCAAAATGATGGGGTAAAATTATTAAACGAAAAAGCCGTTTTGGGTTCCTCAATCTTGGATCATATTTACGGCGATGCTAAAGAGCATTACGAAAAATTGTTTAAATCGGTGCTTCAAAAGAAGAAAAACAAGGTAATCTTGCCTTTTAATTGTGATTCGGCGGAATACTCGAGAGAATGTCTTCTTTTTACATCATATATTCAATTACAAAATTCCGGTCCTGGGGTATTGTGTCAATCGCTTGTTCTGAAAGAATCCATGCGTCCGAAAATCGAACTTTTTGAGTCGCAAGCCCTAAAGACCGTTGTGGACAGCAATCTCCGAGATCGAAATTCGAAATTGGTAGTTGTATGTTCCTATTGCAAGAAAGTTAAAGATGAAGCATCGATGGAATGGATTTCGGCTGAGAAATATTATCAAAAAGGCGGAATTGGCAATGTGAAGATTTCACATGGGGCATGTGAAGAATGTACGAAGTTGATTATGTCAGAACTCGAATCACAAAGTTAGCGAGTGCAATCCCTTGATATAAATTACCGCAACACATAAGATGATGATATTTCTTGTTGGATATCACACCAAGGATTATGATTTTTTATTTATATCCTTCAAATCATTGGCAGAAAAACGTTTCATACGCTTCGCCGCGAAATGGCTTATGCCGCATTTCGATGAGTTTGCATACATAAAAAATTAAATCTGAAAAAAAGACTGCATGGACCGAATATTCGACGTTCAGTTTAGCACGTTGATATCCTCCGGGAATGCCCCTTTCCCTTGTTCCTTTTTTTGTTTTTTGTTTTATGTTGATTTTTAGTTGTTGGTGGTTGCTCCCAATTGATTTGGAATAAATAAAATCTTTTTATGGGATAAATGTTCTTTTGGTATCATGGTGAAACTTGAATATCGGCATTACAAACCGGGAGATGAGATCGGTCTTGCTAAGCTGCATAATTATGCGTTTCAGTCCTTGGGCGCGGGCTTGCTTCGAACTGCCCGTTTGATGAAATATCGATACATCGAGCGACCCGGCTTCGATCCTAAGGAGATTAATGTTGCGGAGGATGTTGATACGGGCCGTCTGGTAGGGCAAGTGATGGGTACCAAGGATACGCTGTATTTCAACGGCCAAGCGGCTGATTTTATGAGCATCAATGATGTAGCGACGTTGCCCGGATATGGCGGTCGAGGTATTGCGAAAACATTGATGCATATGGCCAACGAATATGCAAAGGAGAAAGGGTTGTCGCATGGGATTTTAAGCGCCGATCCGCACGGGTTTCCGCGCTCAAACATTTATCTCAAGGATGGATATCACGATCATGTCTTGGCGAAGGTCTATATTCACTTCAGCGATGCGGGTAGGCTTGCGAAAGGCGTTCCGATGATGTTTCCCGCGCTTCCCGGATTAATCCTTAAACAAGCTTTACCATTTATGCTTGCGAATTCTTATTTACAATCGAAATTGCGTGAAAATGCGGAAGGAAAAAATGTGGAGGTGAGATTATGCTACCCCGCACAAAATCCGAAAGAAAGCGAATTTTATCGTAAAGTTTTGGATCGCATAGCCAAGCAGTATTATGATGGCTTCACCGTCTATACTCCCGCGATGTGGAAATGGGCCAAAGAACGTGCACCCATTCGCTCCCTCGAATCCAGTTTGATAGCTGTGTATTACAAAGGTGAACAGATAGGAGGTGCGGGGGTTCGACTCCAAAATTTCTATTCTACGAAATTTCGGTTTAAAATCCCCGTTGGGCTTATTCATGAAGTGTTTTTGGATGAGGCAGCGGTTCCCAAGGCATTGATTCCGCTTGTGTATTTGAATCTTATACTCGCCGCGGTTAAAGAAGCAAAGGCACGCAAAGCGGCGATGTCGTTCTATATGTATTCCGAAAATCAACCGATGTTCGAGTGGGCCTTGCGAAAACTTCAGTTTCATGCGTTCGGCACCAGTGCAATCATGATCAAGTCCTCGATCTTCCAAGGGCCGGAGCGAAACATGTTTCACACCAACCCAAATATCACTTGGGCATTTCAATAATTGCCTTTTCATCTATTTTTTGCGATGCGATACAACAAGCCTGCGGTTCAATACCCTGATTATCTTCTGTTTTTTGCGATACAATACAATCAAGAGGGCCTTTCGATAATTGTCTCGAATTATATTTTTTCAAAATTTGATTGATGAAAATCTTCAAGATTCTTTTTTGGCGGCTTGGCCCGATTTTTTTAGCAATTTCCGGTCTGATCTCATAAGATCCCGTATTTCACCGATCTTATAGATACGGGATCATTTCGATATGCAGTCATAACATTCGTTAAAAAACGGCACGCTTTCAAAATTAATGGTATAAATATTTTTTTCTCGTCATAGCAGAGTACATAAAGATATTATATGAAAATGCAACAAGCGGCAACTTATCGAGCGATCACGCAAATAATAAAAAATCCGATTTCATCGGTTTCGGTTAAAAAAAGGATGAAACATGTAATTATTAATTGATAAAATCAAAATTATTTTGTTAGATGCCTTGGGTTTGGTTGTGGCTTTGTTTGATCGTTCTTGAAGTCAAAATCATCGAAGATCCCGTATATCTACCATCATACGAGATACGGGATCTTTACGGAAGTGCGAACGGGCAGATTTTCGTTCAACCACCGAAAGCATCTACACCGTCAACAACACCCATTATAAAATCGTATAAATAGCGTGATCCCGAAACATAAGAAAAGAAAATACAAACGATCGACTTTAAGGCACTTGGATCCGGAGAATCACCAACCCACCTATCGACCAATCCACCACTGCATGACCGAAAAGATTTTTTTGCAAATGAGGCTTTCTTTGAAATATATGAATCAATCGAAACCAAACAGCGTAATACTAAGCGATAAATACGTGATTCGAGAAATCACCAAACAAAATATCGAAAAGATCCATGAAATGTGCGAGCGAAATAAAGACTACTACCCGATACCTTTGGATTTCTTCATTCGGGGAACGTTGGAAGACTCGGGCTACATTCCGGAGCTTTGTGTCGCCATCTACGAAAAATCCGATGAAACCCAAACCCATCCCGTAGGCTATTTCCACTTATGTAAAAGAAAGGGTTGGGTACTCGGAACCAGAGTCTATATCAAATCCTTCATGATTGACCAACCGTATAGAAGGCAAGGAATTGCGACATGGGCCCTACAAGAATTGCTGAAGCGGGCCAAAAAAAGGTTTTCGCGCTCCACCATCCATTTCGGCGCATGCAACCCTGATTACTGGTTCCCCGGAGTCGACACCCGGCACACCGCCGCGCTATTCTTCTTGTACAAAATGGGCTTCAAAAAGCATGGCGTGATTCAATCCCTCACCGTTCATCTCGAACAATTCAAAAATTGGACTCCGATCACCGAACGTAACGGATACACCTTCAGAAGAGCTACCCATGAAGATTTACCCGCTCTAAAGGAATTCGTCAAAAAGAATTTTCTCGGAACTTGGCATCTCGAAGCGGAGCATTCTTTCAAGAATTCCCCACCCACCACGTTCATCGCTTTGGATCCAGAGGGCATCATTGTCGGTTTTTCCAGCCATTCGGTCGGATTCCCATCGGCATACGGCCCAATCGGAATCAATAAAGCAATCAGAGGCCAACGATTAGGCGATATCCTTCTCAAATGGTGCATGTGGGATATCTTACAAGCCGGATATTCCACCTCAATCATCATGTGGGTAGTTGGTGATACTCCGAAATTCTATTCGAAAACAATTGGGGCCTATATTCACCCGGTCTACTATTCTGTGAAGCGCTGGCTCTAACCTCGAAATGTACTGAGGGTTGCGGAACGGATCCCACCGATTCTCCAACTCTCCGGCCATCGGAACCTTAACCTCAAAATTGGCCGAAGGTTGAGGAACATATCCTACCGATTCTCCCACGCTTTGGCTATCGCGACCCTAAACGTGAATTGTGTCGAATATTGCTGCCCGAAACTCGACAACACGTATTGATTCGAATTAATATAGGATATCTTATTTTTTATAGAATTCCGCGTTTTCCAGCGTGAATTTTGTCGGATTTTTTGATGAAAGAAGAATAATCATATCCGGAATCGGATCCTCCAATGTGGCTCTGTCCATATAAATCGGAAATCCGTAATTCTTGTAGTCCGCTTGAAACACAAGCGAAACGTCGCGGAAAGAAGTGATTTCTTCAATACTTTTAACATTAATTTGAACGATCCCCCCGCAACACGAAGGGTCGTAAAGAAGAAGCCCGAAAGGTCGGGTAGGAAAAAGCGATACCGCCATATCATAGATTGCTTTAAGCGCATTTGCTTCGATGGTCAAATTAATATTCTTTTCAGCCATGAGGTGGGTAATTGCGTATCATATAAAAATTTTTCAATATGAACCCGAAATTTAGATTTTCGCAAGCGGTTAAAAAATCCGATTGGATGGAGCATTCCCGCAGAATTATTCGTTCGGTTTTGCGCAATGAGATTGTTAATTTTTGGAGTTTTCTCACCACTCGTTTCATGGCTAATCCCTTTTGGGCCTCAAATTCCCCCGACTTTTACAGAATTAAAATTCGCGGTTCTGCGAATGAAACAATTCAAAAAATCAACATCAATTGCCAAAACACACATTGGTTTCAAAAAATCGGTCAATCAAACTATTTATTTGATGGATAATTAGTGCGTTTCATGGATTTGCAATTATTGAAGAGAGTTGTGAAAACGAAAACGTTACGAAGTCTGATGATCGGCTTGGTGATCTACCTTCTCATTGTGGCTGTTTTCATCTTATTTATCGAACCCGATCAATCAAAGCATCCGGAAGGGCTAAAAACGCTCGGCAGAGATTTGATTTGGATTATCGGCTGGCGGTATTATTTGGACTGGCCGATGATGATCGGGTATTTTTCAAGCAACATCTTGCTCTGCGCGATTCTGAGAAAATTGAGCGCAAAAATCGAGCCAGGAAAACTTTCAACATTCGGAGTCCCAATTTTGATAATGCTCATGAATGGGTTTTATATGTTGGTGATAGATATTGCGGTTACGTTCTTTGCGGATGTGTATTTTGCGGGTTCATGGCTAAGCCAGGAGATTCTTTTTTTGGGGATGAATGCCCAACGATTATATCATGGTTTCTTCTTTTGGTTTGGCCCGAATATTATTTTTCTTGCATTGGTCTCGAATTCGTTTTTACGGACTCTGCGCTATCGAGATGCGCTAAAAACATTCTGCATCTGTACTGCACTGCAATTTTTCACATATGGGCTGCTTGATGCGATTGTATGTCACTATTTGTGGAATGATTGGCAGATTTTCGGGACATGGGCGATGGTCGGTTTTGATCCGATGTGGGCCATCGGCTGGATTTCGCATTATTTCATCCTCGGAACTGTTTGGTTAATTGGGATTTTTGTAATCAACCGACTCCTTTATGAGCTGAACAACAATCGCTGAATACGAATGTTAAATCATGGCTTTTAATGTTCTCTATGGTTAAAGCGATGCTTTGGCCACGGCAAGGGTGATTTTAATATAGACTATAATTTTTTCCTTCTAAAAATGTACGGGGTAAGGCTTCTGAATTTGGATTTTCATAGATTGCGACGTCAGTTTGGGAGAATAACATGATATCTCCTGTTTTTCGCTTTGAAAAGTCAATGATTGAAACGTTAATATCATTAATCGTGTTGATCTGTTTGGCTTGAATCGTACCGGAAGAATCGGGAAAATCAAACTTTCCTATCGCATTTCCCTTGTGATTATAAAGGGTTAATGTGTTTGCGACAATAATTTCATCAAACCCATCGCCATTCCAATCAACCGAACGATGAGAACGACCATAATCCACCGAATGTCGAAATAACAGTTTACCTTTTGAGTTAATAGCGTAGTTTTTCCCTTTTTGTAGAGGTAAATGGTCGACATCAACATACAAATCCGGAATCCCCGTTTTTATAGATTCAACAGAAAAGAATCCCAAATCCAAGGACTCGAAATGCTTGTTTCTTTTCTTCCAAACGATATGACCGGTTCCGTCCATCAATGCTAAATATCGTGCACTGCAATATGTGAACACAATTTTGGTGTGTTTTGCACAAGAACCCTTCGAAAGCAATTTCACGGAATCTAAATGCCCTTTTTTTTGAATTGCAGTATCTTGAATAGCCCATAAAGGTTTGCCATCATGATCTAACATAAAACGGCCGGCTAACACTTCATCGAATCCATCTCCATCTATATCAATTAGAAAAGGATAATGACACGTATATTCACCCATCGGCGGCTTCCAAGTCCATAATAAGTTCCAATCTGCAGAATATGCCCAAATTTGGTCATATCGGGTCTTTATCAAAATCGAAAGGGGATGATCTTTGCCTTGCAAGTTCGCAAAACATATCGAATCAATCGATACCCCTTGCCTTGGAAGGTCATATCGATGTTCCAGATTCCCCGATTTTCCATCGATTTGAATGAAATGATTCGTATCAGCAATAAAGATATCAGAATACCCTTTGTCGTATAAATCAAATGCTTGGCATGGAAGATCATGAGTAATCAAAGAGATCCCGGATCCCGCTTGCCCAAAACTCCATAAAAACTCTCCTTCAATAGAATAAACGCCAAAGCAAGTGACTGCTTGGTCATCGTGTCGTGCAGAAATGAGTTCAAGCGCACCATCATTGTTGATATCCGCAGAAATTGTCCAAGCTCCGCCGTAATCGGGATTGAGTTTGATATGTTTTGAGGGGGTGATTGATGTTGATTCACGCAAAATTGGCCGCATTTCAATAAAGAAATCAATAAATTTATAAAAAGGATTTGAGTAAATATAAAAAACACTTGAAAGGCTTGTGATTGAAAAATTTTTTGCGTGCAAATTTTTTCAAATGAGAAGAAATCGAATTGAAAGTAATCCCGGGATCTTAGGATCCGAATCCTTTTAGAAAAATAAATTGAAGATATATGTGTTAAAACGCAATAAATGAAGATATTTTTGATATTCGGATTCAATTTACAAGTGCAGGTAGAGTTTAGCTGTTTTAGCAACAAGATCAATATAAATCCCGGAATTCATAATAATTACTAATAGCGGGAACTATAAATACTCCCGAACGAATATTAGATCAGATGCGCCCCGCACGCGCCCGATAAAGGAGAAGTGAAAACAATGAAAAACCAACCCCGAAAATCCGACCATGGACGCCAAAAATCCTTAAAAACCGGTCATGGTAGCCGAAAAGCAGGTCAAAAAACCGAACGTAGCGGACGAAAATCCGAATCTCGTAAAGGAAAAGCAG